>DPBN01000369.1 GCA_003516955.1 Armatimonadota bacterium
TCCGCGCGGAACTCCCGCATCCTCGAGAATGCGGCCACGACGAGGCTGGCGAGAATACCGAACGGAACCTGGAGGATCAGGATCGCCAGCAGGCGAACCAGCCCTTCGCCTCGGCCCCCGACCGCGCGGCCGATGACGAATCCCAGCACTCGCGAGAGGAAGATCACGAACGTGTTCAGGACCCCCTGGAGCAGCGTCATGGTGACCATGTCGCCGTTGGCGATGTGGGCGACCTCGTGGCCGAGCACGCCCTCGACCTCGCGCCGATCGAGCCGAGCGAGCAGGCCGGTGGAGACCGCGACGAGCGAGCGGGAGGCGCTGGGCCCGGTCGCGAAGGCGTTGACCTTGTCCGAAGCGTAGACGCCGACTTCCGGAGTTGCAGGCAACCCGGCGTTTCGGGCGAGCCGGGCCACTGTCTCCACCAGCCATCTTCCCTGGGGATCCGAGCTGTGCGGCGGGATCACGACCACGCCGAAGGCGCGCTTGGCCATCCAACGCGACAGCCCGAGCGAGATCAGCGCTCCCCCGAAGCCGAAGATCGCCGAGAAGACGAGAAGGGCTCCCAGATTCAGCCCGTAGGCGGAAAGTCCGGTGTCCAAGCCGGTGATCGACACCACGGCGCCGAGGACGAGCAACACGACCAAGTTGGTCAGCAGGTACAGGCCGATTCTCTTCCAGAACATCCCAAACACCTCTTCTCGCGGGACTCAACGGTTCGTACGTCGGTTGCGCGCGAGAAGGTTCGCGATCTCGGTCTGGTTCGCGGCGCGGGCGACTTGCTCCGGAGTCGCGCCGGTGGAGGATCTGACCGTCGGGTCGGCGCCTGCCTCGAGCAGCAGCTCGACCGCCGCCTTGTGGCCTTTGTACGCGGCGAGGTGCAGCGGCGTGAAGCCGTTGGCGTCCCGAACGTTGAGGTCCGAGCCGACGCGGATGTGCGCGCGAATCTGAGCCAAGTCCCCGGTGGCCGCGGCCTGGAACAGATCCACGCGGGGCTTGGTGGCGATGCCCTCCAGAATCCGCTTGGTCTCCACTTGGGCGGCGGAGCGGTCCTCCAGCCAGCTGGAGGCCCCCCATGCGGCGAGCGCCAAGGCGAGTCCGGCGACGAAACCCGGCCAGAAGCCCGCTCGCGGCCTACCGGTCGACGCCTCCGACGGCTGGGGCTCCGCGGCGGGGATGGCGAGGAACGATACGTCCTCGAACCGCAGGGTGGTCATGCCGACCTGGATGGTATCGAGGTGATGCAGGGCCGTGGGGCCGTCGATCGCCACCCGGTTGACCAAGGTTCCGTTGGTGCTGTTCAGATCGTACACAACGAACCCCTTGGGCAGCCGCTCGATGCGCGCGTGGCGGCGGCTGAGGTTCGGATCCTCCGGTATCTGGATCTCGCAATCGGAGGATCTGCCGATGGTGAGCCGTTCTCCATCGAGGGGGAACTCCCGGCCGGCGCCGGGCCCTGCCACGCACACCAGCCTTCGCACCTGCATCGTCAGGATTATGAGCCTAGCCTGCAGGGTACAACGGGCCATGGCGAACGTCGTTCTCGGCGTGACGGGGAGCATCGCGGCGTACCGGGCCGCCGACCTTGCCCGGGAGCTGATGCGCGGCGGCTGCACGGTTCGGGTGTGCCTGACCCCGGCCGCAGAGAAGTTCGTCACGCGGGTGCTGTTCGAATCGCTCACCGGGCAGCCCTGCCTGGTCTGGGCTTTCGACGAGCCGGAGGCCGGACGCATGGCACACATTGACTGGGCTCGGCAGGCTGACCTGCTGGTCATCGCCCCTGCCACGGCCAACATCCTGAACAAGATCGCCTCCGGCGTCGCCGACGACATGCTCAGCACCATCGCGCTGGCCTACACCGGGCCGATGCTGGTGGCGCCCGCGATGAACCCTGCGATGCTGGCCAACGAGACCACCCAGGCGTCGCTCCGGAGGCTGGTCTCGCGGGGCGTCGAGGTCGTTCAGCCCGCCGAGGGCGAGGTCGCCTGCGGCGAGCACGGCCAAGGCAAGCTGGCGTCGGTGTCCGAGATCGCCTCGGCGGCGATGGCGCTGATCGGATGGACGAGGCGCCTCGAGGGCCGGCGGGTCCTGGTCACCTCCGGTCCGACCAGGGAGCCGATCGACTCGGTGCGCTTTCTCAGCAACCGGTCGAGCGGCAAGATGGGTGCGGCGCTGGCGAAGGCCGCGCTCTGGATGGGCGCCGATGTGACGGTCGTCACAGGGCCGGCGGCGGTCCCGCCTCCGCTCGGCCCCAAGGTCGTGCGGGTCGAGACCGCGCTCGAGATGCTGGCGGCGGCGTCGCGAGAGGCTCCGACTGCGGATCTGATCCTGGCGGTGGCCGCCGTTGCGGATTACCGCGCGGCCGAGCAGCACCCGGGCAAGATGCGACGGACGGAGGAGGACCTCGTGCTCCGCCTGGTTCCGAACCCGGACGTCGTCGCGGAGCTGGGTCGGCTGGCCAAGCCGGACGCCGTGCTGGTCGGCTTCGCCGCGGAGCCGACGGACGACCTCGCGGCGGCCCGCGCGAAGCTGGAGCGGAAGGGGCTGCACTTCATCGCCGCCAACGACGTGTCCCAGGCTGGGATCGGGTTCGAGAGCGACGAGAACGAGCTGGTGCTGATCGGAAGGGAGGGATCGCCGGAGCGCTCCGGCAGGCTCAGCAAGATCGGCTGCGCCAAGTGGCTCCTGGATCGGGTTGCACAGGCACTTCCGGGGGAACGGGAAACGCCGTAGATTGGCTTCCGTATGCCCACGGAGCAAGCCGCCTGCGACGTTCTGGAGATTCGGGAGAACCTGACGCTGAGCCCCACGGACATCGTCCGTGCCCGATGGGTCGTTCGTGCCAGCCACCTGGTGATCGACGGGCAGGGGGCCTGCCTCGTGGGACCCGCCGACGGCGGTGGCAAGGAGGATCTGGCGCAGGCCGGGATCGGGATCCACGCGGTCGGTTGCCGCAACATGGTGCTGCGGAACCTCCGCGTGCGCGGCTTCCGTCTGGCCATGTGGCTGGAGGACTGCGACGGCTGGTCGATCGAGTCGTGCGACTTCAGCGGCAACTTCACCGACCCCGACTTCGGCTGGGGCGAGCAGGAGCCGGGCGGCGGACTGTTGCTGGAGCGGGTGCGGTGGAGCGTGGTGCGGGAGTGCCGCGCCCAGCGGGTCTGGGACGGAATCCACCTGCGCGAGTGCACCGACAACCTGATCCTGAGAAACGACTTCTCGAACTGCACGAACGTCTGTGCCAAGCTCTGGTCCTCCTCGCGGAACAGCTTCGTGGAGAACGAGCTCTCCTACGGCATCCGGATCGACCGCGCCGGCGGCGAGGTGCACGCGCGGGACTCGAGCTCGGTGCTCCTCGAGAGCGGCTCGAACCACAACTTCTGGTATCGGAACCGCGCGGTCGGCGGGGGCGACGGGTTCTTCATCCGGCCCCTGAACGGGTGGCTTTCGGTCGGAAACGTGTTCGTGGAGAACGACGCCTCCGAGGGGAACAACAACTGCTTCGAGTCGTGGAGCCCCGACAACGTGTACGTCCGGAACAGGGCGAACGGCGGGTCCTACGGCTTCTGGCTCGGCGGAAGCGACGGAACGGTGTTGCTCGGCAACGAGGCCTGCGGAAACGGCCTGCCCCAGGGGAACCACAACGCGCCGGAGCCGGTGTTCGGGCACGGCGGCATCGTGATCGTCGGCGGAACGGCGACCGGCGTGTGCATCGAGGGAAACCGATGCCTCGCGAACAACGGCGGCGGGGTTGTGGCCCGAGGGGACGTTCGGCGCGAGCCGCCGAGCTTCCGCTTCCGCAACTGGGTGGTGCAGGAGAACCTTCTGGATGGCAACCGATGGGGCCTGCACGTTGACCGAGGCGCGGGCCTGTTCTACTCCGCGAACCAGGGTTCCAACGCGGATGGCGACTGGATCGGCGACGTGGCGGAGGTCCGCGAGGGCTCGGCTCAGGAGGCGCTCGCACCGATCGCCAGGCTGACCGCCCCAGCGCGCATCGACTTGGGCATGACGGCAGAGCTGTCGGCGGAGGGCAGCCGGGACCCGAACGGCCTCCCCCTGAGCTGCGTCTGGTTCGTGGGCGAAGAGGTCTTCGCCGGCGGCGTGGTCCGCTGGACACCCCAGAAGGCCGGAGCCTACGACGTGAGCCTGCGGGTAGACAACGGCAGCAGGGCGTCCATCGCCTGGTCGCGCATTCTGGTCGCCCATGGGCTCGGTAGCGAGATCGGAACGGAGAAGGAGGCGGGCCGCTGGCGCAGCACGGGATCGCACGCCTTCCGAGACGACGCCGACGCGGTGGAGGGACGGTACTCGCTGGCGATCCGCGGGCTGGCGTCGGACGCCGACGGGTGGGCGATCTTGGAGCGTGAGTTCAGCGCGGAGGGCGCCGAGGCGGTGCGCTTCTGGATGCGCTACCGCAACGAGAACGTGTTCTCCTGGAAAGACTGGGCGATGCGCCTGCGGCTGGTGTGCGACGGAGGCAGCCTGCTCTGGACCGGCCGGAAGGAGCTCGCGGAATGGTACGGCATGGGTTCGAACCGCGGCGGCTGGTTCCTGTGCGAAGCGCGCCTCGACGGTTCGGGCCTCTTCGAGCTGAGCGCCGAGGGCTCGCCGGACCTGCGCCGCGCCAAGGCGCTGGAGGTCGCCTTCTGCTCGCACGGCGACGGGCCCTACACCGTTTGGCTGGACGGCCTATTCCTCCCTCGCCGGGAAGGATAATGGTGCGTGATGAGCAACGTTGCCGCTCTGCTCGTGGCGCTGGGAGCCCTGACTCTGTTCGGGATGCTCGTCGTGGTGCCGATCGTGGCCATCCTTTCGGAGGCGCGATCCAAGGGAGGTAGGGGTGCCCGCGGGCGGGAGGTGGAAGCGCTCCAAGAGCGCGTGCGCTCGTTGGAGGCCCGCTCGGCCGACCAAGAGAGGCGGCTGGCAGAGCTGAAGGAGATTCTCGAGGTCAACGTGATGTCGCTGGAGGAGCGGCGGACCTTGGAGCAGAGGCTCGGGCCCCCTTCTGGCGTGGACTAGCTCAGAACCAGCCTTTGCGCCGGAAGTAGAGCCATTCGGCCGCGACCATCGCCACCATGGCCAGCAAGGCGCCGGGGTAGCCCCAAGGCCATTCGAGCTCCGGCATGTGCTTGAAGTTCATGCCGTAGATGCCCGCGATCAGCCCCGCCGTCATCAGGAACGTCGCCATGACCGTGAGCACGCGCATGGTGTTGTTCAGGTTGTTGCTCACGATGGACAGGTGCGCGTCGAGGATCCCGGACAGAAGGTCGCGGTTCACGTCGAGCATCTCGGTGATTCTCAGGGTGTGGTCGTAAACATCCTGGAGGTAGGGCCTCACCTCCATCGGGATGCGTCCGGGATCCACCCGGAAGAGGGCGTTGAGCACGTCCCTCAGGGGCGCGATGCCGCGCCGGGCGGTCACGATCGCCCGCTTCAGGTCCAGACCGCGCTCGATGAAGTCGCCGTCGCCGTGGAAGACGAGGTCCTCCAAGGCGTCCACCTCGTCCTCGATGCGGTCGCAGAGGGGGAAGTAGGCGTCCACGGCGGCGTCCAGCACTTGGTGGAGGAGCCAGGGCGGAGAGGGTGCGGTGGGGATCGGCGATCGGAGCCACCGGTCGACGGTTTCGCGGATCGGGGGGACCTCTTTGGGAGAAACGAGCACGAGCGCCGAACGGGTCAGGAAAACCGCCACCTCGCACGGGTGGTCGTCGACGGGCACCGCGGCCTCGAGGAACAGGGTGCGGTCCGTCTCCTGCAGCGACGGCCTCTCGTTGGGGCTGACGGCATCCTCCGCCAGCAGGTCCTCGAAGCCCAGGCGGTCGCGAAGGAACTCAGCCGCCCGTTCGGCATCTTGGAACACGATCTCCAGAACGACGAAGCCGTCTCCCTCGCGAATCCTTCGCTCGGCCTCCGCGAGGGGGATGGTCCGCGCCTCGCGTTCCACCAAGGCTCCGGCGCGCCAACGACCCCATCCGCACGATTCCACTCACCGATTGTGGCATTGGGCGCGGTCCTTCAGGCCGCTCTGCGCTGGCGGAGCTCGTCCCGCACGGAGACGCGGTACAGGCCGCGGCGCGTCAGGGCTCGGACGAAGGCTTCGACCATGTAGGGATCGAGCTGCGTGCCTGCGGCCTCCTCCAGCCTGCGGACGGCTTCCGACACGGAGAGGCCCTTGCGGTACGGCCTGTTCGTGGTCATCGCCGAGAAGGCGTCGGCCACGGCGATCAGTCGCCCGAGCCAAGGGATGTCGTTCCCCTTGAGGCCCTCGGGATAGCCGGTGCCGTCCCACCGCTCGTGGTGGTACTTCGCCCCGTCGAGGATGCGGCCCATCCCGCGGAACGCGCCGATCAGCATGCCGCCGATCACCGGGTGGCGCTTCATCGTGTCGTACTCGGCGTCCGTGAGCCTTCCGGGCTTGGTGAGGATTTCCGTCGGGACGCCGATCTTGCCGACGTCGTGGAGCAAGGCGGCCATCCGCACGAGGTCCAGCGTCTCCTGCGAGCAGCCGAGCTCCTCGGCGAGCCAGAGGCTGTAGTCGGCGACCTCCTCGGAATGCCGCCTGGTGTAGGAGTCCTTGTTGTCCACGGCGGCGACGAGCGCGTCGAGCGCGGCGAACGACTCGTCGGACAGGAACTTCCGGTCCTCGCGTCGGGAATCGGTCGCGAGGCCGACCGTCACGTCGTTCCTCTTGGCGATGGACAGGTTCCAGTTGGCCGCGCCCAGCAGCGCGTTCACCGACTCCCCGTCCTCGGGAGCGACCGCGACGCCGATGTGGCAGGGGATCGGGAGGAACGGCCCGTTCGGAACGGAGTACCCGTAGGTGGAGAGCGTCTTGGCGATGGCCTCGGCGACGTTCGCGGCCTCCTGGAGGCCGACGCCGGGCAGAAGAACGAGAAACTCGTCGGAACCGAAGCGGCCGGCCACGGCGCCCTCGGGGATGCAGACCGTCAGGAGCTGGGCGGCCCGGCGTAGAATGGCGTCGCCGGCCGGCAGGCCATGGATGGCATTGACCTGACGGAAGTTCACCAGATCGAGGAGGAGCAGAGCCAGAGAGTCCTCCGGCCGCCGATCGGCGAGGGCCCGCGCAAGGCGGTCGTGCATCGTCCTCGGGTTCAGGACCCCGGTCACAGGGTCGAGCTGCGCGAGCGAGAGCACCTTCTGGTGGGCCCGAGCGTTGTCCATGGCGGAGGCGACCGTGTGCGCGATGGATGCCGCCAAGCCCTGCTCGAGCTGGGAGAACGGTCGCTCCCGGCGTAGGACGCCGAGCCATCCGGCGGGATGGTCCCTCAGGCCAACCGGCACAAGCAGGTAGTTCGTCGCGGATTCGCCATCCGGGCGCGCCTGCAGCTGCACCGGGCCTTCGGAAGGCGGGGTGGTGGCGACGACGTTGAGGGCGCTCAACTCCTGGTTCCCCAGGCCTGCGTGGCACCAGGTCGCCTTAGCTTCCGAGGGAGCGTCCGACGGACTCGGCGGAATCCAGAGCAGGGCGGCGTCTGACTGCAAGAGGTCGCGCACCTGCTCCACGGAGGTCCGGGCGATCGCTTCGGGGTTCAGGCTGTCGTGGATCGAGCGGGTTGCGGAGACCAGCCCCGCCAGCTCGCGGGTCCGCGCCTCCACTTGCGTTTGGAGGTTCCGGGCCGCGGCCGAGAGGGTCTGTTGCAGCAAGCGGTCTTGACGGCGAATCTCCGAGGCCCGGTAACCGGTTCCGAGCGCGACCAAGCCGAGCGCCGAGAAGGCCACTCCGCTCGTGATGAGGCCGTACTGGTGCAGGTCGAGCGCGACCAGGGCGGCGACCGCCAGCGCGGAGACTAGCGTTGGGATGAGGCAGGACCTCGACACCCTCGGTGCCTCGTCGCTCTCCCTCGACCGGGCTTCGTTGCGGAAGGCGGTTCCCGAAAGGCCCAGCAGAGCCAAGGCGGCGAGCCAGGGACCGTCCGCCCAGAACGACGTTTGGTAGCGACCCACCAGCGTTTCTGCCAGGTAGTGCAGGTCTCCGGCAGCCATCAGTGCCATTCCGCCCAGCAGCGGGGCGAACCGGTTCGCCCTCGCAGGCTCGACTCGGCGGGAGAAGACGGCGGCCAGAGCGAGCGTGACGAGCACCAGCGACCCGGCCGCGTAGCCGAAGGCCGGCCAGACCTCGGCGGCAGGATGGGTCGGCCCCTCCAGAACGGGATACACCAAGAGCCGGAACCCTACCGCGGCGACGCCGGCCACGGACATCAGCGCGGGCGGCAGCGATTCCCGCATGCCGCGCTCGGCGGTGGATCGGAGCAGCCCGAGCAGCGAGGTTGCCGCCAGGCCGTAGAAGGCGAGATAGAACAGATCGCTCGGTCCGCCGAGCGGGTTGGCCTCGCCGGTCGCCAACTCCGCCGCGAGCCAGAAGGCCTCTCCCAGGGCGTAGCACGCGCAGGCCGCGGCCAGGAGCCTTTGCTGGCGGGAAGCCGGCGGCCCCCAGAGCCGGCAGGCGGCCCACAGGGCCAGCAGCACCGCCCCGACCGTGACGCCCTCCAGCCATCCGGCTGAAGCGAGGGCCAGCGCGCCGACCGCACCGGCCAACGCGACACCCCCCGGCAAACGCATCCTTGCGCTACGAATCCCCGACGCTCCCATGCGGGCGCACTCCAAACCCCCTGGTAGAGTCCTTCCACAAAGGGTCGCGGGGAGGCCAAGACCTTCGTTCCTTGCTCCGATTTCCGCAACGTTCAGCGGCGGAGGCCTCTCCTCGGCCTGCCGGTGAGGGATTTCTCGCTGCTCGTGCCCAGCAGGCTCCGCAGTCGGGCGATCTCGTCGCGCACGTCGGCGGCCCGCTCGAACTCCATGGCCTTGGCGAGGGCCTTCATCTCGCGCTCCAGCTGGTCGACGATCTGAGGAATCTCCTCGATCCGGTACGTCTTGCCCCTGGATTCGACCTCCGGGACCTCGATCTTGGAGACGTCGTACGCGCGGATCGTCTCCCGAACCACCTTCTGAACGGTCCTGGGGGACGTGCCGTGCGTGCGGTTGTACTCCAGCTGGATCTCCCGGCGCCGGTTCGTCTCGTCGATCGCACGCTGCATGGAGCCGGTCACGGTGTCGGCGTACAGGATCACCCTGCCGTCCACGTTGCGCGCTGCCCGGCCGATGGTCTGGATCAGGGCGCGCTCGCTCCGCAGGTAGCCCTCCTTGTCGGCGTCGAGGATGGCGACCAGGGACACCTCCGGCAGGTCTAGGCCCTCTCGAAGCAGGTTCACGCCGACCAGCACGTCGTACTCGCCTTGCCGAAGCCCCCGCAGGATCTCAGGCCGGTCCAGCGAGTGGACGTTGGAGTGGATGTAGTTCACCTTCACGCCGAGGTCGTCGAGGTAGGCGGTGAGGTCCTCGGCCATCTTCTTGGTCAGCGTCGTGACGAGCGTCCGCTGGCCCTTGGCGACGCGCTGCTGGATCTCGTGGAGGAGGTCGTCGATCTGGCCGTGGGTTGGCCTCACCACCACCTCGGGGTCGAGGAGATACGTAGGACGGATCACCTGCTCCGCCACCTGCTCCTGGACCTCGAGCTCGAACGGTCCCGGCGTGGCCGATACGAACACGACCTGCTTGACGCGCTGAAGGAACTCGTCGAAGGTCAGCGGCCGGTTGTCGAGGGCCGAGGGAAGCCGGAAGCCGTACTCGACCAGAACCTCCTTGCGGGAGCGGTCGCCGTTGTACATCGCCCGGATCTGCGGGATCGT
>DPBN01000020.1 GCA_003516955.1 Armatimonadota bacterium
GGACAAACCCACCATCGCCAAGGCCACAGGGGTCGGGGGGCGGAAGTAGGAGCCGACCAAGCCGAACGGAAGCAGCATGCAGGCTCCCAGGAGCTGTAGCTTCGCGAAGAACCGCAGGTCGCCGCCGGACCTCTTGGCCAGCAGGTTCCAGTGCACGTGAGCGATCGCCGACAAGGCCACAACCACGAACGCCAGACCGCTCACTCGGATTCCTTACCCTCTGGCCGAAATCGTCGGCTCTCTGGGCAGGAATCGCCTCCCAGCGAACCGAACAAGAATTCCATGTTCGGAATTCTGCTCGCGACTCTGGTCCTTGCGGCGCCGGATCGGTTGCCGTACCAGAACCCGAATCTCCCGGTCGAAGCGAGGGTGCGCGACCTGCTCGGCCGCATGACTTTGGAGGAGAAGCTGGCCCAGCTTCGCTGCGACGGCCGTCCGGAAGTGTACGAGCCTGCGCTGAAGACGACGGGCTTCGGTGAGATCGCTCCGATCCTGCGGGGCTACGGCCACTCGGAGGCCGCTCGAAAGGCCAACGAGATCCAGCGCATGGCCATGCAGTCTCGGCTGAAGATCCCCGTGATCATCCACGACGAGGCTCTGCACGGGTTGCTGAGCAAGGGATGCACGAGCTTCCCGCAGGCCATCGGTCTGGCCGCCACGTGGAATCCGGAGCTCGTGGGCAGGGTTGCCGCCGCGATCGCCGACGAAACGAAGGCTCGCGGCGTGCGCCACGTCCTGTCTCCCGTCATCAACGTCGTGCGTGACGCGCGATGGGGCAGGGTGGAGGAGACGTACGGCGAGGATCCGCTGCTTCATTCCGACCTCGGCGTGGCGTTCGTCGGGGCCTTCGAGCGGGCCGGCGTGGTCACCACCCCCAAGCACTACCTGGTGAACGTGTGGGACGGAGGCCGGGACTCCCACGCGGTAGACGTATCGGAGCGGCTGCTCCGCGAGATCTACCTTCCGCCCTTTGAGGCTGTGATCCGGCAGGCCGGCGCCCGCTCGGTCATGGCCTCCTACAACAGCGTGAACGGGCGGCCCGCCTCGGCGAGCAAGTGGCTCCTCACGGACATCCTGCGGGGCGAGCTAGGCTTCCACGGATACGTCGTGTCCGACTACGGCAGCGTCGGCGGCGTGCTCTGGGCGCACCGAACCGCGGCTACGCCGGAAGAAGCCGCGGCGCAGTGCCTGATGGCGGGCCTGGACATGGAGTATCCGGACGTCAACCTGTACGGCAAGCCGCTGGAGACCGCCGTCCGCAAGGGGCTGGTTCCCATGCGGGTTGTGGACCAGGCGGTGGCCAGGGTGCTGCGCGTGAAGTTCGAGCTGGGGCTGTTCGAGAAGCCGTTCGTGGACGAGGCGGCGGCGGATCGCGTGGTCCAGAATCCGCGCCACCGCCAGCTGGCCTTGGAGGCCGCGCGGGAGGCGCTGGTCCTTCTGAAGAACGATGGAACGCTGCCGTTCGGGCCCTCGGTGAAGCGCCTGCTCGTCGTCGGACCCGCCGCCGTCGGCGGGATGCGGCTCGGTGGCTACAGCGGCTGGGGCATGCCGCAGGTGTCCATCGTGGACGGTCTCAAGGCCGTGGCAGGTCCGCAGGTGCAGGTAAGGCACGTGCGAGGGTGGATTGAGACCTCCTCGCAGGGGTTGCCGCCGGTTCCGCCGAGCGCGCTGCGGACGTCGCGAGAGGGCGGGCAGCCGGGTCTGCGCGGCGAGTACTTCGCCGACCCCAAGTGGTCGGGAGCGCCCGTGATGGTTCGCACCGACCCCACGGTGGACTTCGATTGGGGCGACGGAGGCCCTGGAACCGTGCCGGAGGACGGGTTCTCGGTGCGGTGGACCGGATACCTGGTGCCGGAGCGGAGCGGGCCGGTCGAGTTCTCCATCACCTCGGACGACGGAGCTTGGCTCTACCTGGACGGGAAGCTGGTGATCGACAACGCGGGCGAGCACGCCGCTCAGACGAAGACGGCGACGGTGGTGCTGGAGGCGGGGAAGCCCGTGGCGGTCCGCATCGACTACCACGAGGTGAAGGGCCAGGCCTCGGTCCGGTTCGGGTGGTCGGCGACGGACGACCCTCAGCCGCTCCTGAACGAGGCGCTCCGAGAGGCTCGGGAGAGCGACGCCGTGGTGGTTGTGGCGACGATCCACGAGGGCGAGGGAAGGGACCGGGCGTACCTGGGGCTCCCGGGCGACCAGCCCAAGGTGATCCAGAGCCTCGCGGCGACCGGCAAGCCCGTCGTCGTGGTCTTGGTTGCCGGCGCTCCCGTGACGATGAGCGAGTGGCTGGGCGGCGTCGGGGCGGTTCTGGACGCTTGGTATCCGGGCCAGGAGGGCGGCACGGCCATCGCCGAGGCGCTCCTCGGCAAGATCAACCCGGGCGGCAAGCTTCCGATGACGTTCCCGCTCACCGTGGGCCAGTGCCCCGTGTTCTACAACCTCGCGCCTTCTGGCCGGGGCTACGACTACGTCGACTCGACGGGCAAGCCGCTGTATCCGTTCGGTCACGGCCTGAGCTACACCACGTTCGCCTATTCCGACCTGAAGGTGTCGCCGAGCCCGGCAGGGAGGAAGGGAACGGTCCGGGTCTCCTTCAAGCTCCGGAACGAGGGCAAGATGGCCGGCGCCGAGGTGGCCCAGCTCTACGTGAGGGACGAGGTCGCGTCGATCGTACGCCCGCTGAAGGAGCTGAAGGGGTACGTGAAGGTGCGGCTCCAGCCTGGAGAGGAGCGGACGGTCACGATCGAGCTGCCCATGGAGCGCCTGGCCTTCTACGACGAGCGCATGCGGAAGGTCGTCGAGCCGGGTTGGTTCGAGATCATGGTCGGCAGCTCGTCCGAGGACATCCGGCTGCGAACTCGTCTGGAGGTGCGGTGAATCGAAGAGGGTTGGTAGCGGCGGTCAGACTCGAACTGACGACCTAACGGGTATGAACCGTTTGCTCTAACCAACTGAGCTACGCCGCCGAGCGAAAGGTTTATACCCCAAGCTTCGGGCCGCGGTCTAGTCGAGGCGAGCGTGTTTGCGCACGATCGCCTCGAGTTCTTTGTCGCTCTCCGCAAGGCGGTCGACGAGCGCGAACTGCGTTCGGCAGCGGTCCAAGTTGTGCCCGTCGCGGTGCACCTTGAAGTAGACGTCGCCGTTGAGGAAGTCGGTGAGGAACCGGACGCCGATCATCATCGTGATCATCTTGCCGGCGGTGACCATGTGCCGAATCTCGGCTGGGGTGAGGAAGCTTCCAGCCGAGGCCAGATAGCCCTCCACGAGCGCCTCGAAGCGGAGAGGGTCCGCGGTCACTAGGGCGGGGTTCGGCTCGTCCTCGGCCGTGTTGACGACGCAGGTGCGGACGAGGTCGCCAAAGTCGAAGAGCCCCGTGCCGGGCATGACGGTGTCCAGATCGACCACGCACACGCCGGCTCCGGTCTGGTCGTCCAGCATGACGTTATTGATCTTCGCGTCGTTGTGCGAGATGCGCTCTGGAATCAGGCCGGAGCGCAGACCGTCCGCCAGGGAGAGGAGGATCCACTCGTTCTCCTCCACCCACTCGATCTCCTTTCGGACGAACCGGGCGCGGTTGCACGGGTCGGCCGCGAGCGCGTCGGCGAACTGCTTCAGGCGCGTCGGGCCATGGTGGAAGTTGGGGATCGTCTCGCAGAGGCGCTCGCCGGGAAGGTCGGTGAGCAGCCCTTGGAACCGCCCGAAGGCTTTGGCGGCTTGGTAGGCCTGCTCGGGCGTCTCGAGCACGTCGTAGGTGTGCGCACCCTCGATGAAGGTCAACGCTCGCCAGTAGTCGCCGGACTCGGTTTGGATGTACCACCCGCCCTCCTCGTTCGGCAGCACGCTGTAGACGTGCCTGGGGACCTCCGGATCGTGCTCCTCGTCCAGCTTGCGGCGGATGTGTTCCGTTACTCGCACGATGTTGCGCATCAGCCCCGGCACGTCGCGGAACACGTGGTGGTTGATGCGCTGGAGGATGCACCTTCGGCGTGCTCCGGCGTCGTCCAGTTCGACGAGATAGGTGTCGTTGATGTGCCCGCTGCCGTAGCGGACCGCTGAGACGAACCGGCCGGGGAGCTGGAAGCGGCTGGCGATGGAGGCGAGTTGCTCGGTCATGGGTGGTCGTTCCGGCCCCATCGGAGCCGAACGGTTCCGATTCTACCCATGGGTGTGCCTGCGGGCCGTTCTAGAGCCGCATGCCGAGGATTTCGAGGATTCTCTCCAGGTCGTCCTCGCTGTAGAAGGAAACCACGATGCGACCGCCGACCTCGGCCCGCTCGATGCGCACGGGGGCCCCGAGGTACATCGAAAGGCCATCCTCGAGTTGCCGCACCGCGGGGTCGGAGGCGGCGGTTCGGGACACGGGAGGCTGGGGCTGCTCCCGCTTCGGCGACTGCGTCTGCTTCACGGCGCGCTCGGCCTCCCGGACGGACAGGCCCGTTCGAACGATGCGCTCCAGCAGCGCCAGCATCTCCGGCTCGGAGTCGAGAGCGAGGAGCGCCCGAGCGTGACCCTCGGTGATCTCGCCCTTCTCGAGAGCCTCGAGGGCGCGCGGCGGAAGCTTGAGCAAGCGCAGGGTGTTGGCCACCGCCGTCCTCGACTTGCCCACGCGCTCGGCCACCTGCTCCTGGGTGAGTCCGAACTCCTGAATCAGGCGCCGGAAAGCTTTGGCGCTCTCCACCGGAGTGATGTCGGACCGCTGCAGGTTCTCAACAAGGGCCATCTCCAGGGAAGCCTGGTCGCCGGAGGGTCGAACCACGACCGGCACCGTCTTCAGGCCGGCCCTCTGGCAGGCGCGCCACCTTCGTTCGCCAGCGATCAGCTCGTAGGTTCCCTCGGCTGTGGGGCGCACCACCAGAGGCTGCAGAAGACCGACCTCGCGGATGGATTGGGCGAGCTCCTCCAAGGCGGCCTCGTCGAAGTGCTGCCGCGGCTGGCGCGGGTTCGGGACGATCGAGTCGATCGGCAACTCGGAGACGGTGGACTCGAACTGCTCTCCGAGCAGCTGCGCGAGTCCTTTGCCTAGAGCCCTTCGCATTCCTCAAGCACCTCCTTCACGAACTCCAGGTAAGCCTCGGCCCCCTTGGAAGTGGGGAAGCGGACGATCGCCGGTTCCCCGAAGCTCGGAGACTCGCCGAGCCGAACGTTCCGGGGGATGACCGTCCTAGCGACTCTATCCCCGAAGAACGAGCGCACCTCCTCCGCGACCTGCGTGGTAAGACGGTTCCTCGGGTCGTGCATCGTGAGCAGCACCTTGGCGATCCGCAGCTTGGGGTTCACCCTCCGCCGAACGATGTCCACCGTGCGCATCAGCTGGCTGAGACCCTCGAGCGCGTAGAACTCGCACTGCATGGGCACGAGTACGGCGTCCGCCGCGGCGAGGATGTTGATCGTGAGGAGGCCGAGGCTGGGCGGCGCGTCCAAGACGATCCAGTCGTAGTCGTCCGCGATGGGGCGCAGGGCGTCCTGAAGAATGAGCTCTTTGCCGACCGCGTTGAGCAGGACGGGCTCCGCCCCCGCCAGGTCCAGCGTCGCCGGGATCGCATCCAGGTTGGCGGAGACGTTCACGACCGCCTTGCGCACGGCCCCGCCGTTCTCCGGATCCTCCACCACCGCGCAGAGGCACTCGTAGAGGGTCTGCTCCACGGCCTGCTTGTCGATGCCGATGCCGGTCGTGGCGTTGCCCTGGGGGTCGCAGTCGACCAAGAGCGTCCTGCGTCCCGCCAAGGCGAGCCCCGCGGCGAGGTTCACCGCGGTGGTCGTCTTGCCGACTCCCCCCTTCTGGTTAACGATCCCCCAGATCGGCATACCCTGCCATTATGGACCGATCGGCGCATCGGCGACCCTCCCAAGCGAACGGCCCCCGCCGGATGAAGGGCGGGGGCGACGTTCTGGGTGGGGTGGGTCCCGAGGGGGCGTCTATCCTCCTCGCAGCAAATTGAGGACGAGCTGCGGATCCTGGTTCGCCTGGGCGAGGACCGCCATGCCGCTCTGCTTCAGAATCTGCGTCTTGGTCATGCGCATCATCTCGGCCGCGATGTCCGCATCCCGGATCTGGCTCTCGCTGGCGGTGAGGTTCTCCTCGGTCACGTTGAGCGAGCGCAGCGTGGATTCGAGGAAGTTCTTTTGGAAGCTTCCGAGCCGACCCCGGATTTGGGAGAGCTGGGAGATCGCGGCGTCGATGATCTTGATGGCCTCCGTGGCGCCGCCCGTCACTGTGACGTCGATGGTCGCAAGGCTCTTGTTCGGGATGACGTCGCTCCCCAGAACCTCCGCGCGCGTGCTCGGCAGCGAGAAGGCGACGTTCTGATCCCAGTTGGCGCCGATCTGAAAGAGCAGGTTCCCGGTCGTCAGCTGCCCGGCTGTGAAGCTGCCGGTTGCTCCGCCGCCCGCCGGCGTGAGGGTGATCGTGTTGCCGTAGGTGTCGGTGAGCTTGAGGCCGCTGTCGCCGGAGCGGAGGCCGCCGGTGAACGCGGCCGTCGTGGCCGCGGTCGTGCCGTCGGGCTGGACCGTGGGCACCGTCACGACCGCCTGCGCGTTCACGCCGGTGACGTTCGTGGCGGCGCCGAACTTGTTGTACGGGTCGAACAGCGTGATCGGGAAGTTCGCGCCGTACTCCGTGCTCTTCAGCACCAGGTGGTTGGTGGAGTCGATCGTCGCCACCACGCCCGTGTTGCCGGACTGGTTGTTGATCTTCTCCATCACGTCGGCCAGCGTGTCGGTGGCCGTGATGTGGAACGTGTAGCCGTTCAGCACGAACGATCCGACGCCGAGCGTCGCGGTGCCCGCGTAGGCGGTGGCGGCGGTCCAAGTGGACTGCGTGGCCGCCGTGGTCACGTTGACGCCGATGCTGCCCGCCGCGACGGGAAGGTTCGAGAAGGTGCCTCCGAAGTAGGCTCCTAGCACGTTGGTGATGTTCGTGATGTTGGCAGTGACGCCGGCCGTGCCGTTGAGCAGCTTCCGGGTGCCCCAAGCCGTCTGGTCCGCGATGCGGTTGATGGACTGGATGGCCGAAGCGATGTCTGCCTGGTCCGCCTGGAGCTGAGCGCTGTCGACGACGCCGCTGTTGGCGGCGTGCACGGCCACGGCGCGGATTTCCCGCAAGAGTCGCTGAACCTCGTCCAAAGCCGCATCGGCGGTTTTGGCCATGTTGACGGCGTCCTGGGCGTTCGAAATCGCCTTTTGGATGCCTCGGATCTGTGCGCGCATGCCCTCGCTGATGATCAGCCCGGCTGGGTCGTCCGCGGCGCTGTTGATCCGCAGGCCCGAGCTCAGACGCGCGATCGCGCCCGACATCTCCGCATCGGTGGAGGAGAGGTTGCGGAGCGCGTTCATCGCCATGATGTTGGTGTTGATCCTAAGGCTCACGTGTCAAAACCCCCTGGAACTCGCGGCCAACATCCGTGTCGAACCCGTACGATTCCATGGAAAATCATCGGAAGAACGTGGAACAACTTTAGGTTGGGTCAAGGAAGGGGGGCCCGCCTCGTTGCGAGGCGGGCCCCCTCGATGCCAACTGCTCAGGCTAGAAGCGCGGCCGGAACGCGCTCGTGCCGAAGTCGACGATCACATAGCGGCCGTCCTGCCGCTCCAGGCGGTAGGTGTGATAGACGGTGTCCGACCGGCCCCATGGATCCTCGTAGTCGTGCCGCGCGAGAACGCGCACCTGGTCGCGCCAACGCCGCACGTCGACGATGTCGTACCGGCGGGTCCTCGTGCCGAAGGCGTTGTCGAGGAGCATGTCGTAGAAGTCGTCGGGACCCAGGCTGTACGCGTAGTCCTCGTCGATCCAGATGCCAACCCTGCCGTACCTCGGAACCAGGCGGTCCAGCGCACGGCGATCGCGCCTCTCGAAGATCGAGACCAGGTCATCCAGCGCCCAGTCGAGCTCTCCGCCATGATAGCGGTCGGAGACCCAGATCGGCCGACTCCACACGTAGGGCGTGGCGTCCCTCCATGGGTAGTAGTAGAAGCGGTCGCTCGTGAAGTAGATCGAAACGACGGGCTGCACCAGGATGACCCGGCCCGCGCGGACGTAGCCCGGCAGGTGGGGGTAGTAGTACCAGGGCGAAACGGTGCATCGGCCGGGGATCGGGCGGAACTCGTAGAACGCGTAGATGAAGTCGTCATCCCTCCAACGGCTGTCGTAGTGCACGTAGCCGATTCGGAGCCTCTCGGTGCGGAGTTCCACAGACTCGCGCCGAGCCTGTTGCCCCAAGGACCCTTTGAAGAGGTCGATCGGTGCTCGGCGGTAGTCGGTCGGCTGGAGCTCCCGAATGTCGACGACGTTCGCCCGCGCGTTGGTCACGGTGCCGTACACCGACCTTGAACCGCTGTCTCTGGTCCGTCCGAGAAGGTCGTTCCGGTTGCGGTCGCGGCTCTGGGGGTCGACGACCCCGTAAGGTCCGACGATGACCCTCGGTGGACCGTCCGACCCGCGATCCTCTCGGCCCCTGCGGGTGACGTCTTCGCCCCGGGCACGGTCCTGGATGGGCGGGAGCGTACGCTCGCGGTCGCCGCCCCGGGCCCGGTCCTCCCCGCGCGAGCGGTCTTGGATCGGGGGCTGGGAGCGGTCGCCCGGGTCGCCGCCCCGCGCGCGGTCCTGGATGGGCGGGAGCGTCCTCTCTCGGTCGCCGCCGCGGACCCGGTCGTCCCCGCGCGAGCGGTCCTGGATCGGGGGTTGGACGCGGCCGCTCTGATCGCCTCCGCGGGTCCGCTCGTCGACCTTGGACCGCTCCTGACCGCCGCCGTTATCCCTGCCGCGCGAACGGCCGAGGAGGTCGTCGCCGCAAGGGGCGCTCGCCACGAGCGACGCCAACACCACAGCCACTGCGAACCAACGCATCGTTTTCATTTCGGAGCCTCCAGCGGAGCTCTGTTCTCAAGGATACGACGTTTTCCGGAAGATCCGGTTACCCCTTGCCCGCGAAGGCCCACAGCCTTCCGTCGGTAGTGCCGATCAGCAGTAAGGTGCCGTTCCATGAAGCGGATCCTTTGATCTGCCCACCAAGCCTCGTCTTCCAGATGCTCTTCCCGTCGGTCGCGCGAACCAGGTGCAACCAGCCGGAATCGTCTCCTGCGACGACGGTCGAGCCAACCGCGATGGGGCTGGACTCCACCGCACCTTCAGCGGGGTACGTCCAGGCAAGTTTGCCCGTGGCGAGGCTGAGTGCAAAGAGCCTTTGGCTGCGGGAAGGCACGACCCCCAGGCCACCCCATACAACCGGGGTGCCGTAGACGCCGGCGCCGTCCTCCTTCTCCCGAACGGACCAACGGACCTTTCCCGCGGGGCTGATCCAGGCGAGCAGGCCGGTGCTGTTGCCGGCGAGCACGCCGTCGCCGCCGACGACCGCGCTGGCTGCGAAGTTGCCACCCAGCTTGACGCTGCGGAGCAGGCGGCCGCTGGACAGGTCGACCGCGTGCACCGAGCCGTCGCAGCCCGCATACCAGACTTCGGATCCGCGAAGCGACGGCGTCGCGTGCACCTGGGCCTTGCTGGTGTGGATCCAGAGCACCTTGCCGGAGGAGGCGTCGAGGCAATAGAGTCTGCAGTCGTACGAGCCGAACAGCACCCTGGTTCCTGCGACGGTGGCGCTGGAGACGATCTTGTCGCCCGTCTGTCTCGACCAGAGTCGCTTGCCCGACGACGCGTCGAGCGCGTGGAACTCGCCGCCCGCATCTCCGATGTAGACCCTCCCTCGCCAGACCGTTGGCGAGGCCGAGAACGCGCTATGGCTGCGGTAGGTCCACACCCGTTCGCCGTCCTCGAGGCGTCGGCACTCGACGGTTCCGTCCATCGTTGCCACGAAGGCGCGGTTCCCTGAAATGGCGACCGTGTTCTCGATCGCCCCAGTGGTGCGCGCGACCCAGATCCGCCGCAGGGGCGGGACGAGCAGGCCCGGAAGGACAGCGTTGCCGTCCCAGGTTGGACGGAAAGAGGGCCAGTCCAGCGCGGCGGAAGCGAGTACAAGCGAGGCAACGATCATGGCGACCTCAGGCTCTGCAGGACAGGGTACCGCCGAAGCGCCCATGCCGCACCGACGCACGCGCCCAGTCCCGTTACGATCGCCGCCGCCAGCGTTGCCGCGAGCGGGCCCCAAGGGGGAGCCGGCCACGTGGCGGCCACGGACCAGGCCGCGCCCCACGCCGCGCCGGCCATCGCGGGCAGCCAGGCCTCCAAGCCCAACCAAGCGACAATCGCGTGGGGTGACAGACCCACGGCCTGCATCAGGGCCGTTTCCGAGCGTCGGCTGAGCACCCTCCTGGCGGTTGTCGTGGCGCTCCCAAAGGCGACCAAGAAAGCGGCGGCGAGGCTAAGGTAGAGGAACGCCTCGAGGTACCGTCGCTGCACGGCGGCGATCTCGTTCCAAAGGCTCTCGGTCGTGGCGACCTCCGGGCCGAAGTCCGCCAGCTCGCGACGGAGCGCCTCCGCGATCCGGTCCTCGGCCCCGTTGGGAACCTCCAAAAGGAACCAACGATTTTTCGGGCCTTCGGGAAACAGGCTCTCCCACGTGTCGACGGGCACCACGACGTAGCCCGCGAGGATGCTCGGCTCCAAGAGGCCGCTGACGATCAGTTCGCGGCCGATGCCCGCGGGCTGGACGGGTTGGAGCAGCCCGACGTGGAGGATCCATTGGGCCGTTTCTGCGTCGATCAACGCCCTGCCTGGGACGATCCGCCCCTTGGCGAGGCGGAAGCGCCCCATGCCGAGCAGCTCCGGCGGAAGGCCCACCAGGCCCGGCCGAACCGGGCGGGCGGCGTTGAGGCAACCGGCGTCGTCGCCTTCCGCGAGCGGCAGCTCGTGCCATCCCACGTCCCTGAAAGGGCTCTCGCTGGCCGGATCGAAGCCGAGCCGCCTTCGGCCGCTTTCTGTCGCTGGAGAAACGGGCAGTCCAACCGCCAGCTGCACCGACAACTGCGTGCCTCCCGTCGCGGCGCGAATCCGGTCCTGGCTGTCCATGCCGCTT
>DPBN01000078.1 GCA_003516955.1 Armatimonadota bacterium
ACCTCGTGGTAGCTGCCGTCGTAGACGGTCGCCTTCACGTCCACCACCGGATAGCCCGCGAGGAAGCCCTGCTCCATCGTCTCGCGGATGCCCTTCTCGACGGCGGGGATGAAGTTCTTCGGGATCGCTCCGCCGACGACCTCGTTCGCGAACTCGAACCCGGAGCCGCGGGGAAGGGGCTCGAGGCGGATCCAGCAGTCGCCGAACTGGCCCTTGCCTCCCGTCTGCCTCTTGTGGCGACCCTGCGCCTGCGCCTTGCCACGGATCGTCTCCCGGTAGGGCACCTTGGCGTCCTCGATCGTCACGTTGACGCCGAAGCGGGTCTTCAGCTTGTCGATCACGTTCTCGAGGTGGATGTCGCCCATGCCCTCCAGAATCTCCTGATGCAGGGCGGCCTCGCGAACGTAGCGCAGCGTGGGATCCTCCTCAAGGAGCTTGCTGAGCGCCGGACCGAGCTTGTCCTCGTCGGTCTTCGCGACCGGCCGAATGGCGATCCTGTAGATGGGCTCGGGGAACTGCACGGGCGGCAGCACGACCTTGGACTTCGGTGCGGCCAGCGTGTCTCCGGTCTTGGTGTTCTGAAGCTTGGCCGCGGCGCAGATGTCTCCGGCGGAAACGGCCGCCGCCGGCTCTTGGTGCTTGCCTCGCACGAAGTACAGGTTGTGGACCCGTTCGTCGTGCTCCTGGGTCGTGTTGTCCACGTGGTCGTCGACCTTCAGCGTCCCGGAGAACACACGGATGTAGTTCACCTTGCCGACGTAGGGGTCTGCCGTGGACTTGAACACGAACGCCACGAGGGGTGCGTTGGGGTCGGGCTCGAGCCGCTTTCCGTCGAATTCGTGCACCTTGTCAACCGGGCTGGGCAGGAGGTTCACGATCTCGTCCAACAACAGGCCGCAGCCGACTCCCGACGCGGCGCTACCGACGAGGACCGGCACGATGTGACCCGACTGCACGCCCGCCTTGAGGCCGCGGTAGATCTCCTCGGCGGTGAGCTCCTCGCCGCCCAGGTACTTCATGGCGAGGTCGTCGTCAGCCTCTGCGGCCGCGTCGATCAGCTTCTCGCGCAGCGACGCCGCCTCGGCCGCGAGCTCCGCGGGAATCCCCTCCGCGTGCGACTCCCGATCCTTGCCCTTGTAGGCCTTCATCGTCAGCACGTCGACGACGCCGCAGAACGCCGTCTGCTTGCCCAGGGGCAGGTGGAGCGGAACGATCCTCGTTCCGAAGCGCGCCCGCAGGGTGTTCAGAAGCCCCTCGTAGTCGGCATTGTCCCTCTCGAGCTTGTTCACGAAGATCGCCCTGCCGAGCCCCGCGGCGTCGGCGGCCTCCCAAGCCAGGTCGAAGCCCACATCCAGGTCGGCCTTGGCCTCGGCGACGATGATCATCGACTCGACCACGCGAGCGACGCCGTGCAGATCGCCGATGAAATCGGGATAGCCCGGGACGTCGATGAGGTTGACCTTGCAGCCCTTCCAGTCGACCGGCAACACCGACGCCGAAAGGCTGATCTGCCTCTTGTTCTCGAGCGGGTCGAAGTCGCTGTGGGTCGTGCCCGCCTCCACGGAACCGACGCGCTCGATGGCTCCGGCGGTGTGGAGGAGGTGCTCGGCTAGCATCGTCTTTCCGGCACCACCGTGTCCGACAAGGGCGACGTTGCGGATTTTGTCAGGGGTAGCTTGCTTCAAAGTGGACTCCTCGGCATTCGGCGGCGCCGAGAGGTTCGCAAACCCGCGCGGGGGCGGGGAAGCGCCGCCGGATCGTTCGACACCGCTACTTTCCCACAAGCGGAGGCTCAGCGTCAAGCTTGGTTCGAAGCGGCCGCTAAGCCCGGAACAGCGCCTTCAGGATGAAGAGCACGTTGGCCGGCCGCTCCGCCAGACGCCGGGTGAAGTAGGGGTACCAGCGGTCGCCGAACGGCACGTACACGCGCACCCGGTAGCCCTCGGCTACCAGCGCCTCCTGCAGGTCGCGGCGGATGCCGTACAGCATCTGGAACTCGAACGAATCCCGAGCCAGACCGTTCCTTTCGGCGAAATCCTTCGTGTGTCGGATGATGCGCTCGTCGTGGGTCGCGATCGCGTGGTAGATTCCGGACTGCAGCATCCGCTCCGTAAGCTGGATGTAGGCCCGGTCGACGTCGCGCTTGCGTCGGTAGGCGACCGACGGCGGCTCCAGGTAGGCTCCCTTGACCAGGCGCACCCGCATGCCGATGCGGATCAGCCGCTCGAGGTCGTCCGGCGTCCGGTAGAGGTACGACTGCAGCACCGTTCCGGTGTTCTTCCGCGTTTGGAACACGGCCTCCAGGATGTCGAGGGTGCGGTCGACGTACGCCGAGGATTCCATATCGACCCGTACGAAGTTGCCGTGCTCCGCCGCGACGTCGAGAACCTCCTCGAGCACCGATCGCGCAAGCTCGTCGCTCAGGTCGAGTCCGCACTGCGTGAGCTTGATTGAGATGTTGGTGCTGGAGGCGATGCCTCTCTTCGCAATGGCCCGCAGCATCCCGATGTACGTGTCCTTCGCTGCGTGGGCCTCTGCCTCCGAAGTGGTGTTTTCGCCCAGGTTGTCCAGGGTGACCAGCAACCCCTTCTGGGTGAGCTCCTCGCTGACGCGGAGCGCCTCCTCCAGGGTGTCGCCGGCGATGAACCTTCGGACCAAGCCTCGAAACAGGCGCGAGCGCCTCACGAAGTTCTCGACGGCACGGAGATGGGCGAGCTTCAGGATCAGGGCTCTCATGTCGACGCTCGTTGGGGATGCACCCGGCTCACCAGGTTAGGCCAGACCGAACAATACCGCAAGGCCTTACGGAAAAGCGGACTCCGCCAGTGATCCGAGGACGCCGCGGACTTCGGCGTAAGTGGAGCACTCGGACAGCCGCTTCCGCACCGCCGCGGCCCCCGGAAACCCTTTGACGTAAAGCGGCAGCTGGCCGCGCAGGTGCCGCACCGCTCGTTGCTCGGCCGCGGCGTCGTCCGGAATCGGACCGTCGGGGTCGTCGTAGGGAGCGCCGGCTTCGTACCGGATCATCATCCGGACGTGCCGAAGAGCCGTTCGAACCCGCTCCTCCAGCGTGGGTGGCTCGGGTTCCGGCTGGTCGCTGACCCGCGCCACGATCGCCGCCAAGGCCCAAGGGTTCGAGATCGCCGCCCTGCCGACCATCACCCCGTCGCAACCCGTTTCGTGGAACATCCGCAGGGCGTCCTCACCGATGCGGACGTCTCCGTTGCCCACGAGCGGGATGGAGACGGCGTCGCGCAGCCTGCGGATGAGGTCCCAGTCTGCGGTTCCGTCGAAGCCCTGGGTTGCGAACCGCGCGTGGATCGTGATCATGGCCACTCCTTCCGCCTCGAAGGCGCGCGCGAGCTCGGGCGCCGCGAAGCGACCCTGCTCGTATCCGGCCCTGACCTTCACGGAGACCGGAACATCTACGGCGCGCAGAACCGCCCTCGCGACGGCGACGGCCTGCTCCGGGTCGCGCAGCAGGGCTGCCCCGCTGCCGGTTCGGCAGACCTTCGGCACCCAGCAGCCCATGTTGATGTCCACCACGTCCGCGCCGAGGTCCACGGCCATCCTTGCGGCGTCGGCCATGGTGGACGGATCGGAGCCAAAGATCTGGATCGCCGCCGGCCGCTCGGCGTCCAGAATCGCCATCTTCCGCGCGGACTTTCGGGCTCCGTAGTGGAGCGCCACGGCGCTCACGAACTCCGTGAACACCATCCCCACGCCGCCGATCTGTTTGCAGAGCAGCCGGAAGGGAGGGTTGGTCACGTCCTCCATCGGCGCGAGCAGAATCGGAGGATCCACCAAGACGCCGCCGATCCGAAAGCCTGGGATCGGCGGCTGGGGGCGCTTGAGCTCAGGAGTCGCCTGCATGAAGCCGGTTCCCAAGATACCGCCCCAAGATCGCCGCGGCGGCGTCCGCGGAGCGGAAGACTGGGACCGGCAGCGACCGCAGGGCCCTCGCCAGCGGCTCGAACTCCGGTCCGGCGTCCACGACGAACACGACTGGCTTGTCGGTTTCGCGGAGCCAGCCCTCGGCCAGCGAGACGAGGCTCTGTGGATCGGCCAGAGCCTCGGGCGTCGTCCGCAGGTTCGGTGCCAGCGGAACGCAGGCCACAATCGCCGCGTGGATCTCGGGCCGGGAGAGGGCCCACCGGACCAGCGCGTCGTAGGCGCGCTCGTCTCCCATCGGGGTCAGATCGAGGGGGTTCTTCGGAGTGGCCAAGCCCTTCAGCCCGAGGCTCTCCAAGAGCCCAGCGAGCTCCGCCCGCGTCTCCTCCGACAGAACGGCAAGCTCAAAGCCGGTATCGCGGGACGCCTGATCGGCGATGGCCACCGCCTCCATTCCCGCGTTCGTGATCGCGAACACGGAGCTCCCGTCCACCCGCCGCGGGTCCAGAAAGGTCGCCGTCTCCATCAGCATTTCGAACTCCGCGAAGCTCTGCGCCACGAGCGCGCCAGCCCGGCGCACTGCGGAGACCGCGACCTCGTAGTCGCCCGCCAGCGAAGCGGTGTGGCCCGCCGCCGCCGAGCGGCCCGCTTCCGTTCGGCCGGCCTTGTAGAACACGACGCTCTTGCCGGCCTCTTTGGCGCGGCGCACGCACTGGAGGAAGGCGAGGCCGTCGTAGTTCGCAAAGCCTTCGACGTAGGCCGCCAAGGTCCGCACTTCCGGCCGCTCGGCCAGCACGCTGAGCGCGTCGGAGATGGTCACGTCCATCTGGTTGCCGATGGAGACCGCCGCCACCGGCCGAAGGTGAGGCATCTTGCTCAGCCTGCCGACCACGAACGCGCCCGACTGCGAGACGATGCCGAGACCCGTGGGAGGCACGCTCCAGTCCATCGGCAGCCGCTCTTCGGGGATGAAGAACGTGTCGTACCGACCGATGCGCGATAGGATCCCCATGCAGTTCGGGCCGACGAACACTGGGCCCTTCGCCTCGCGACACCTGGCGAGAGCCTCTGCCGTTCGAAGCCCGATCTCCTCCGAGCCCTCGGTCTCGCCGACTCCGCCCGGGATCAGGATGCCCGCCTCGACGTTGCCGGCCCGCAGGCACTCGTCGAGGACGCTCGGCAACGACCGGGCCGGCGCCGCGACGATCAGCAGGTCGGTCGGTTTGGGCAGATCGTCGATCCGGGGAAAGCACGGCACTCCGTCGATGGCCTCGGCATCCGGCTTGACCACGAACAGGCCCTCCCGGTTGGGCCGGCGCCGCGCGATGTTGTTCAGGATGATCCGCCCGTAGTTCATGGACTGTGCCGAAACGCCGAGCACCGCGATGTTTCTCGGTTCGATCAGCTTCCGTACCTTCTCCAGAGGGCGGTCGGCGCGCTTGGGCGGGGCCGTCCGCATCAGCCCCCGCCCGTCCAACGGGATCAGCCGGTGGTTGCGGAACGCGAAGGGATTGACCTCCAGCTCCCCGATGTCCGGAGCGGCCTCGCCTCGGTCCACGCAGAAGTGCCGGGCGATGGCGATGAACGCCCGGAAGCAGCGCAGCAGCTCGGCGTCGGAGACCAGCCTCTGATGCCCGCGCGTCCGTCCCGCCAGCACGTCGTACGCGGCCGTCGCCCGAAACAGCTCCAGAAACCCTTCCGCGTCGACCTCCGTGGCTACGGCGTGCGCCACCGCCGCTCCGGGAAGCATTCGGGAGGCCAGGTACTCCGTCTCGACGCCGCCGAGGCCCGCGGCGATCACCGGTCCGAATTCGCGGGTTGCCCGGATTCCGACGAACAGCTCGCTGCCGAAGCCGCGGTACTCCGGCTCGACATACTCCACGGCCAGCACGCCGTACGCGCCAGGATCGAGAGCCATCAACCGGCCGATGGCCTCGCGGACGGCTCCGGCGTCCTTCTCGACGAACGCCACACCGCCCGCCTCGGACTTGTGGACCACGCGTTCGGAGACCAGTTTGAGCACCAAGCGGTCGCCGGGGAAGCGGTCCAGCTCCTGCGGGCCGAGGGTGTCGTTCGCGGCGACGAACCGGTGCACGGGGGCTGAGATCGCGCCGACCAGCTCCACGAGGGCGTAGACCTCGTGCTCCAGAAGCCGGCGTCGGCC
>DPBN01000297.1 GCA_003516955.1 Armatimonadota bacterium
CCTCGAGCTCCGCGAGCCTCTCCTGAACCTGCTCAAGATCCACGCGGCTCTGCGGATCGCCGGGTGCGAGCAGCGCCAGCCGGCGCCGCAGCCCCTCCTCGAGGTTCGGCAGTTGCCTGGCGGCCTTTTCGACCGTTCCCACCAGCCGCTGATCCTCCTCGTCCACCGAGGACTTGAGGAGGAAGACGTCCGGCAGCGTGCGGTGGAGCTCCTCCAGGCGCGCGATCCGCTCCCTCAGCTCAGCCTCCGTGGCGGCGGGGTCGTCCACGAGCAACGGCGCGAGCCGCGCCACCCACGCGTGCGCCTCTTGGCGCAGCCGCTCGCGGTCGCCGGACTGCAAGCTTTCCACATCCCCATTGTGGCCTCTCGCCCCGTTGCGCGAACGCCCGCTCATCGGCTTGAATGTCCTGTGGCCCAGTCCGACGTTCCCGTCTGGCGCAGCGTGTCCCTCGTCGCGTTCCTCTTCCTGGTCACGGCGACGTTCGGCTTCCTTCAGCCCTTCGTTCCGCTCTACCTGGAATCCGCGGGTCTGGACCGCAAGCAGATCGGGTGGCTGCTCGGGCTGGGCACGGGAGCTTCTCTGCTGGTACAGCCCCTGTGGGGGAGGCTCTCGGACGCATGGGACACCCGGCGCCCGTTCATCCTCGGCTCAGCCATCGCGGCTGGCGCGGCCTACCTCTCGTTCCCTTTCGTGCGTTCGGTGCCGGCGTTCCTCGTTTTGCAGGCGATCGGCCAGAACGGGGTGATCTACCTCTCGGCCGTGGGCGGCGTGCTCGTGGGCAGAATGGTCTCGAGCAAGTCCGGCGGGGCCGTCTACGCGAACTACCGTCTTTGGGGATCGATCGGCTACATCTGCGTGAGCCTTCTAACGGGCCTGCTGCTCACCCGTCATGGAGGGCCGATCGACCGGGCGCTGTTGGACCGCGCCTTCCGCACGGTTCCGCTCCTCTTCGTCCCGATCGGGTTGCTGGCCTTCGCCGTCCCGGACCGCAAAGACGGTCCCCGGGCGTCGGGCGCGCCCCGCAAGGCTCCGCTGCCCCCGAACCTGCGCGTCTTCCTCGCCTGCCACTTTCTGTACACGCTCGCCCTTTACGGAGCCTCGAACTTCCTCTCCCTCTTCATGAAGGAGCTGGGGGGAACGCCTCTCTGGGTCACCTCGATGTTCGCGGGCGGCGTGGTCTGCGAGGTGCTGGTCATGCGACAGTCGGGGCGCCTTTCGGATCGGTACGGCCGGCGTCCGCTGATGGTGCTCACCTACCTGCTCCTTCCCGTCCGGCTGGCGCTGTACGCCGCCTGCCTCTCACCGCTCCACGTGTTCCTCGTGCAGCTGCTGCACGGACTGAACTTCGGAATCGTCGGCGTGATCTCGGTGGCTTTGATCAACGACCTCGCCACGGACGACACCAGGGGCCAAGCCCAGGCGCGACTGGCCACGGTCTCCGGCGCGGCGACGACCAGCGGACCGATCCTGCTCGGCTTCGTCGCGGAGGCTCTCGGCCTGCGCTGGATGTTCCTCACGGCCGCCGGAGTGGCTCTGGTTGGAGCAGTGCTGTTGGTGCGGAGGTTCCGGGAAACGCTGCCCAACCCCCAGCGGCTGCCCTGGCGCTGGGCGGCGTTCCTTCAGAGCTGACCCGCCGCCTCAGTGCATCTCGCGGTCGCCAAGCAGGGTCTGGATGTAGGCGATCTGGCCGTTGTGGTAGATCAGGTTCCAGGCGTGGGTGGCCGCGATCTCCAGCAGGGTCCGTTCCCTTCCCCCGAAGATCGGCATGGGGATGCTCGTCTCCAACGTCTCCTCATCCAAAGAGGCGAGAAGCTGGACGAACTCCTCCGTTTCCTTCCTGCCGATTTTCTCCGCCTCGTCGAGGCTCCAGGTGGCCCACTCGGCGCGGAGGGCGTCCATCTCCTCGCGTTCCACGTTGAAGGCCCGCTCCCGGAGGATGCGCGATAGGAGCCTCGGAATGGCCGCGCACTCGCGAACCTGATCCAAGGCACTGCGCCCTTGGTCCATCGGCCGCCACTCGAGCCGTTCCGGCGGCAGGGCCCTCGCGTTGCGGAAAAGAGCGTCGATCTGCTCGCGGGTGAGCTGAATGAGAAAGTCCTTCGCCAGCACTCCAACATTGTGCGCCATGCACGGCGCGGCTCAGGGGGCCTCTTCGTCGAGCAGCTCCGGAGCCACGGCAGCGTCCGCCTCGATCGCGAACCGCCCGAGGACCGTGTTCGGTGGCATCCCGTCGGCGTCCAGCTGCGCGTCCGGCACGGCCCTGCGAAAGGCCTCCTCCATCGACAGCACGCGCTGAGTGTGCAAAGCGCGCACGAACCGCTCCTCGCCTTGCAGGGTCCAGCTCGGCTTGTCCAAGGGGTTGAGGAAGAAGACAGGCTCCATCGGCTCCCAACCTCCTGGGCCGTACCGCTCCAGCCACGCGGCCACCAAGACCCCCGCCTTCAGCTCGTGCACAACGCGGTAGTAGGGGGTCAGGAGCCAAACCGCGCAGTAGGCGGCTTGCGCCGGGTCGTCGTAGTGGCTGTGCCACCGGTTGGCGGCGACCATCGCCTCTCCGGCCTCGTCGTAAACCGAGACCGAGAAGCCGCCCTCCACGGTGGGCACGATCTCGAGCGAGGAGTCGGTCCTTGTCCACCGGACCGGCGCTCCCGGATGCTTCTCCAAGAGTCGAACCAGGGCGTCGATCGCAACCTGGGCGACCGAGGGCTCCGCGCTCACGGCCGGTCCCCTGCGGGGAAACCCGGTGCCGTCATCACGAGATAGGCCTGGCCGTGGTGGTATCCGGGGTGGTAAGCCAGCCTAGCCAAGGCTCCTTCCCCGTCGATGACCGGACCCAAGGCACTCACGATCTTCTTGGCCAGCAGATCGGCCGTGGGGTTCTCCAGCAACGGTCTGGCGAAGCGATCCCCCTCCGCGAGACACCAAGAGACTTTCTCCGGCGTCAGCTCGTCGGCGACGAACGGGAAGGGCTTGTCGTTGACCACACCGTCCGTGGCCGCCATGGCCAAGCGCGCGAGTTCACCCTCCAGCCTCACGTCGGTCAGTTGGGCGGCGAAAGAGACCTCCACCCCGGCGACGTGCACCGCCATCTCGGCGATCGTGAGCGCTCGGGGGTGCAGGCGCCAGTTGAGCTGCTCACAGTTCAGACCCTCCAACGACTGGAGGAAGCGTCCCCTTACGAGCTCCCAAGTCAGGAACGACCGCGCCATTCCTCAAGGATACCGAAGCGGCGTCAGGAGCCTGCCATGCCGCCGGGCAGAGCCGCCTTCCGGGTGGGCTTCGCTCTGCGCGCCAGACGCAGGATTCTGCGGAAGATCGCCCTCAACAGCATCCGAGCGAGCGGCCGGATGGGTGCTTCGCCACCCGCGAGCGCCGCGCGCAGCCTCCAGTCCTCAAGGGCATCCCTTTGATAACCGGCGCCCGACCGCGCATCCTTGAACCGGGCCGCGAGGGCCTCGCGCACAGCATCGGGAGACAGATGCCGGTGCGTGTCGGTCTGGAGACGCGCCTCCCGAGCCAGGTCAGCCTCCAGGTCCGGGTGGATGCCGAATCGCCGGCAAAGTGCGTCGTACAGGTCGCCGAGCGTGCGCCAAGGCGGGGCCGGGAACATCGCGACGGCGTCCTCGATCGTGAACAGACACCGCAGGACGAACCAGGAGGCCGGAATCGGGTCCTTCGACACCCACTCGATGTCGAAGAGGTCGAACGCTTGCGCATCGGGAACGGCGTTGGTCGGGTTGACGTCGAGGGCCTCTGGAGCGACGCGGCCGTCAGGAAGCCCCCACCGCTCCAGAGCCCAGCCTAGGAACCGCTCCAGCGTCTGCTGGAACTCCGAGCTGCGTCCCGCGAAGGCGAAGGACCGGAGATGATGGAACACGGAGCGCTCCAGTCGCGCAGGCTGCTCCGGACTTGGTTGCCAGAGAACCGTCTCGAAGGCCGCGCTGGGCGCGATGAGGGGCCGCTTCCGAACCACGAGGCCGCCAGAGGCGTCCGATGCGAAGGCCGTCTCCGCGGGGACCCTGCGTTTGAGCGAGTAGTGCCACGCGAGCTCGCCGTCCGCCAGGTGCCGACGGAGGAGCCGGTTCCGCAACTCGCCCCCGCCACGGGCAAAGCCGACGAAGAGAAAGGAGTTCGAGAACTCGTGGAGCAAGCCGCTCCTGGCAAGCTCCATCGCCGCGAGACTCAGCGGAAAGTTCTCCGGGTGGCGCTGGAGGGCCCGGGCCTGCGCATCTCCGACCAGCTCGGCGGCGAAGAAGGGGTGGCTTTGCACGAGCCTTCTGCTCACGACCACAGAGGGCATCTTGTAATCGGGCCACGGGTAGAACTCGTCCACCGCGCCCAGACCGACCGTCCGGAGCAGCCTCAGCAGCACCCGGCGGGAGAACGTCTGCGGTGAATTCCGGTGCGGGTAGCCCACGATGCCGTCGAAAGGGCGGCTCGTGTGGTCCTCCGGAGCGCCTGCCCAATACTTCAGGCCGTTGCGGTTCTCGATCGCCAACACGACCGCGCCGCCCGGCTTGAGCAAGGCCGAGGCGCGCTCGAGAACGTGCTCGAAGGGCGCCAGGTCGCCGCCCGAGGAGGCCACGTACAGCGCCGCATACTCGAGCACGCCGACCAAGAGGACGACGTCGAAACGCTCGTCCGTGATGAAGTCCGACAGGTTGCAAACCTCGACGCCGACGTGCGGCAAGTCCCTCAGGCGCTCCCGGAGCGCGGCGGCACGATCCGGGGCTCCCTCGACGCCGAGGTAGCGCGCGCAGCGCTCGGCGACTACCCGCGAGGCGCCCCCCATCCCCGCTCCGAACTCGACAACCGACAGGCCATCGAAGTCGAACGGTCGCAGCAGGTTGCCGCGCTCGGGGGCCAAGTGGTAGGACAGCTCCCAGTCCGACCCCTCGGGGGCCAGCAGAGCGAGCGAGGAGACGTCCTCCGAATCTCGCAGAATCCGACCGACCCTCTCCTCGGCGCCGTCGCGGTAGGAGATCGCCACACCCAGTCCTACGGAAGGGTGGGCCGGCTCCAGTTCCCTAGCCGGTACTTCTTCGGAATTTCTTGGGAAGCCGGATGCGGAACACCGTGCCCTCTTCGGACCGAGAGACGAACGAAACCTGCCCTTGGAGGTAGGACTCCACGAGCAGCTTCACGCTGTAGGTGCCCAAGCCCCGGCCCGCCTCGGCCTTCGTGCTGAAGGAGCGACGGAAGATCTGCCTCTGGACGCTCTGAGGCATCACGCCGTCGTTGTGGACCTCGAAGACGACCTCGGGACCCTCTTCCAGAGCCTGAACCGTCACCTGCCCTCCCTCTGCGGTGGCCTCCAAGGCGTTCTTCACGAGGTTCCCGATGCACCGGATGAGGTGCACGCGGCTGGTCTCCACCATGCAGTCGGTCTCAGGGGCAGCGACGCGAAATACCCTGCCCTCTGCCAGATCGTGCGAGGAGTAGAGATCCTCCACCACCTTAAGAACCTTGGCGATCGAGACCGGCTCAATCTGGACCACGAGCTCTCCACGCTCGGCGCTCATCAGGTCGCGCTGGTCCTGGATCTCGCGGATCAGCTGCTCGGCAGACACCGCGAGCATCTCGCTGAGCGGCCTTACCTCCTCGATCGACGACTGCATCCGGATGACCGAGGCCAGGCTGTTGATGGCGGCCGCCGTGTTCAGGACGTCGTGAAAGAAGATTCTCTCGAGAAGCTGCCTGCGCTTCTCGTCCGCGATATCCTTGATTGTGACGATGGTGTGCGGCTCTCCGTCGATGTGGACGGTGCTCGTGTAGACCATCACGTCGTGGAACTCGCGGACGCCACCCTGCTCGATGACCAAGCGGGCCTCTTCGGCGCAGGGGCCGCGCGACTCCAGATTCGACCGAACCGCTCTGGAGGTGCCGCAGTCGAAGCACGCGCAGGCGTTGCCGCACCCTTTCGGGCTCTCGATGGAGTGCACGCACCCGATGGCCTCACCGATCCTGAGACCGATCACGGAGCTCAGGTCCCTGTCTCGAATCAGCTCCTTCGCCTTCTGGTTGATCGCGAGGATCTGGCGGTTGGAGTCCAAGATGGCGGCGAAGCCCGGGTATCCCTCGAGCATCTCGATGACGAGCGGATGCCGGAGGACGCGCTCCCGCTCGAGGCGGATCTCCTCGGGGGAGGTCCGCCGGGACGCATCAGGCTCGCGCGGCAAGGTCTGGGATCGGGCCACTGGATTCATTCTACACACGGATCTGGGCATTTGTTCCCAGTTTTCGTTCGGCAGGCCAGCGAAGCTTAACAATGGTTGTACCAGATGGAGATGGAGAATTGGCTTCTTTCCCGCAATTCTCCATCGTTCGCTAGCCCACGAGGAAGTCGGCCGCGCCCACGGGCAGCGGCTCCTCAGGCACCGCGGCGGCCAGAGTCGGCCGATATGGAAACACGCGGTGCGCCAGAAAAGCCATGTAGCCGTCTCTATCCTGCGCCTCCCCCAAGACCGTGGCGTAGGGCGAGCAGACGATCGCGTGGCCATCGCGCTGGTACGCCTCCTCGAACACCGTCACGTTCAGCAAGCCGGTTTCGTCCTCCAGATCGAAGAAGAGGACGCGGCGGCCGCTCTGCGTCGGTGGAAAGCGCAGGCGGATCGGGTTGCCCACGACGAACGCGCGCGTTCCCGGAGCGAGCCGAGAGGCCTCCGTGGCCGTCAGGCCCCCCTTGGAGCGCACCCTGCCTCGCTCGAACGCCATCAGATGCCTGCGCACGTCCATGCCCAGCACCCTCCTCTCCAGAATCGCCTTCTCCCGTTCGGAGAAGTCCTCCACCTCGGGCAGCTCCGGTTCTCGAAACCGCAGCGGCAAGGCTCCCTCGCCCGCGCCCGCGGACCAGTCCAGCGCCGCCCGCGACGCCCAGAGCACGGCCCTCCGGTTGGGATGCATCCTGTCGAACGCGCCGCAGAGAATGAGGCGCTCCAGCTCGTCGCGGTTCGGCCGCAGCCGCGCGCAAAAGTCGAACACCGAGTCGTAGAGACCGTTCGCGCGCTCGCGAACGATGCCCCGCGCCAGTTGCTCGGAGACGCCCGAGACCTGCCGCAGGCCGACGCGCACCCCTCCCGCTGGCACCACGATCTTCGGATCGTTTTCCGAGCGAACGTCCTCGACTTCGAAGTCGTATCCGCTGAAGTTCACGTCGGGGCCCAGCACCGCCACTCCCCTGTTCCGGGCCTCGTTGGCGATGGTGCAGGGGCCGTAGTAGCCCGCCGGCTGGGCGTTCAGCAGGGCCGCGAAGTAGGGCGCCGGCAGGTTCTGCTGGCAGTAGATCGAGCGGATGGAAATCTCCGCGAAGGCGAGTGCGTGGCCTTGGGCGAACCCGTAGCCCTTGAACCCGGCGACCAGCTCGTAGACGCGCGCGGCGAGCTCTTCGCCGAAGCCGCGCTCCACGACCCGCCTCACCACCTCGGCGCGGATGGACTCGGCGAAGTCCTCCCTGCGTCGCTTGTGGATCGCGTCGCGGATGTCCTCCGCCTCGCCCGACGTGTATCCGCAAAACGTTTGGAGCAGCTGGTCGACTTGCTCCTGGAACACCACGATGCCGTAGGTCAAGCCGAGCATCCGCTCCATCTCGGGATGCTCGAAGGCGTACGGCTTGAGGCCGCGTCTTCGCGCGATCAGCTCGTTCAGCTTCACCGCTCCGCCGACCCCAGGGCGGATGCCCGCTTGGACGAGGCTGGCGTCGTGGAGGTTCTCGGTGCGCATCCGCACGTGGGCCTGCCGCATCGCCGGCGAGGCCGACTGGGGAATGCCGACAAGGTGGCCCGACCTCATGGTCCGGTACACCTCGGGGTCGTCGATCGGCACGTCCTCCACGCGGAACGACGGGTCCTGAAGCCGAACCCGCTCCTGGGTGCCCGCCAGCACGTCGTGGCCCCGCAGGCACAGCAGGTCGAACTTGTCAAAGCAGTGCTTGGCGCTGCGCTTGTCCCACTGGATGATCCGGACGCTCTCGATGCCGGAGCGCATGACCGGCACGGTGCAAGCGATCGGCTCCACCGAGACCACAACCCCCGAGGAGTGCGCACGCACGTTCTGCGGGATATCCATCAGACGGCTGGCGAGGCGGAAGACCCATCGGAACCGCTCTTTGGGCACGCCGCTGTCGCGCAGCTCGGGCCGCTTCTCCAAGGCCTCCTCCAGTCGGTCGGGCGACACTCCGCCGTGAATCCGCTTGGCCAGAAAGCCGATCGTCTCCTCCGGCAGACCGAACACCTTGCCGACTCCGCGCACGATGCCGCGCGAGCAGTACGCTCCGAACGCGGCCACGGTCGCCACACGGTCCTCGCCGTACTTGCGGGCCAGGTAGTCGCGCACCTCGTCGCGACGCGCCGCCTCGAAGTCGATGTCGATGTCCGGCATGCTGATGCGCTCAGGGTTCAGAAAGCGCTCGAACAGCAGCCCGTATTCCAGTGGATCGATGTCCGTGATTCCCAGGCAGTAGCCTACCAGCGACCCCGCCGCCGAGCCGCGCCCCGGCCCCACTGGAATCCCCTTCGACTTCGCGTACCGGATGAAGTCCCAGACGATGAGGAAGTAGCCCGAGAACTTCATCTGCTGGATCAGCCGGATCTCGCGCTCCAGCCGCTCTTCGTATTCCGGAATCGGATGCCGCAGCCGCCCCGCCGCCTCGAGCCTCTCCAGACGCGCGCGCCGCCGCTCCCATCCCTGGCGCGTCACATATTCGAAGTACGTGTCGGTGGTGTGCTCGGCCGGAACATCGAAGCGCGGGAAGCTGTCCTTCACCTTCTCCAGCCGCACCTGGCAGCGCTCGGCGATTTCCCACGTCCGGTCCAGCGCGTCTTCTACTTCGCGGAAGATCGCGAGCATTTCATCGCGCGATTTGAGATAAAACTCCTCCGTCTCAAAGCTGAGCCGGTCCCGGTCGCTGACCTTCTTGCCCGAGTTGATGCACGTGAGAATGTCTTGCGCCCGGTGATCGGATTTCTCCAGGTAGTGAGCGTCGTTGGTGGCGACCAGCGGAATCCCCGTCTCCATGGAGAGCCGGCAGGTCAGCGGCATCACCTTCCGGTCTTTGTCCAGATCGTGATGCTGAATCTCCAGGAAGAAGTTCTGCCGCCCGAAGATGTCCACATACTCATACGCCAGCCGGCGCGCTTCGTCATAGCGGTTAGCTTCCAGCGTCTCGCTGATCTCGCCCTTCAGGCAGCCCGACAGCGCGATGAGCCCCTTGCTGTGCTGCGCCAGCAGCGTCTTGTCGATCCGCGGCTTGTAATAGAAGCCCTCTAGGCTGGCCGTGGTGGCCAGCTTCACCAGGTTGCGGTAGCCTTCCTGCGTCTCCGCCAGCAGCGTGAGATGGTTGTAGCCTTTGTTCGTCTCGTCTTTAATCCGGCAGTCCTGCCGCGTGACGTACACTTCGCAGCCGATCACCGGATGCACTCCATGCTGCTGGGCGGAAAAGAAGAACTCCGCCGCGCCGAAAAGGTTGCCGTGGTCGGTGATCGCCACCGCCGGCTGGCCCAGCCGCTGCACCAGTTTCATCAGGCGCGAGATCTCGCACGCGCCGTCCAGCAGCGAGTAATCGGTGTGGCAGTGAAGGTGGACGAACGGCTTTTCCGGCACGGGAGGATGGATGGTAGGGAAGGGCAGATTCGAACTGCCGACCTTCCGCTTAGGAGGCGGACGCTCTATCCTGCTGAGCTACTTCCCCACGCCTTCTCGTATTGTAACCCCGGCCCGGCCGATTCACGCGCCGCCGGCGCTCTCCCACCGCCGCAGCCCCTTGCGGCCAATATCCCGCCGGAACTGCATCCCGTCGAAATGGATCGCTTCGCAGGCCTCGTACGTCCGCTGGATCGCCTCTGCCAGCGTCGCTCCGCGGCTCGTGACCCCCAGGACCCGCCCCCCGGCGGTCACCAGGCGGCCTTCCTGCATCTTCGTCCCCGCGTGGAACACCACGGCGCCCCGGCGCTCGGCGTCCTCAATGCCCGTGATCTCATCCCCCGTGCGCGGCTTCCCCGGATAGCCCGCCGCAGCCAGAACCACACAAACGCTCGGTTCCGCCCGGAATTTCAGATGACGGGCATCCACCCGCCCCTCCGCCGCCGTCCGCGCCAGCGCGCCGAAATCTCCCTCCATCCGGTGCAGCAGCGCCTGCGTCTCCGGATCGCCCAGCCGGACGTTGTACTCCAGCACCATCGGACCCCGCTCCGTCATCATCAACCCGGCGTACAGAAAGCCGCGGAACGGCGTTCCTTCCTCCCGCATCTGGTCGATCGTCCGCTGCATGATCGTGCTCTCGATCAGCGCGCGCTCTTCCGCGCTCAGAATGCGGGAGTCTGAGTAAGCCCCCATGCCCCCCGTGTTCGGCCCTTCATCGTTGTCGAAGATCCGCTTGTGATCCTGCGAGGGCTCCAGCGAAACAATGCGCTCCCCATCGCTCACGCCGATGAAGCTCACCTCTTCGCCGGTCAGATACTCCTCCAGAACCACGCGCGACCCGGCCGCGCCCACCAGCTGCCCCGCGAACATCGCCTCCAGAGTCTGCTCGGCGTCCCTCCGGGTCTCGCAGATCACCACCCCTTTCCCTGCGGCAAGCCCGTCCGCCTTGACTACTACAGGATAGGTAAATTCATCCAGGGCCGCTTTGGCTTCATCTAACGACCCAGTAGCGGCAAACCGGGCGGTCGGGATGCCGGCCCGTTCCATGAACTGCTTGGCGAAAATCTTGCTCCCCTCAAGCCGGGCTGCCGCCTGCGACGGGCCAAAGAACAGGATGCCTTCTTTCTCAAAGAGAT
>DPBN01000381.1 GCA_003516955.1 Armatimonadota bacterium
GTCTTTCCCGGGTCGTCGTCCGGGACGTAGCGGCCCGGCCGATCGTCGCCGGCCGGTTTGGCGCGCAGCGGCGAGCGGAAGCTTCGCGTGTCCAGCATCAGGAACTGCACCCGCCGCCCTTCGGGGCCGACCGTAACGGCATGGTAGGTGCCCTCGCGGCTGCGCCTCGGGTCGTCCGGGGGAAGGTTCCAGAAGTCGCAGAAGGCCCGCTGGGAATCGGCCTTCCGTTCGAACTCCGCTCCCCCGTCGTTGACGCCGTAGTCGTGGTCGTCCCAGATAGCGAGAAGCGGCACAGACGAGCGCAGTCGCCGGAACCCCGGCACCTGGGCCAGCTTGGCGTACTGGGCGCGCACGTCGAGCCTGGCCGGGTCGGAGGCGTACACGTTGTCCCCCAGGAAGAGGAACACGTCCGGCTTCGCCGCCAGCACGGCGTCCCAAACCGGCTGCGGCTTGTCCTGATCGGCGCAGGAGCCGAGGGCAACGCGCCGGACTACCCTCCCAGAGTCCAGCGGCACGTCGGCGCGAACGCTCAGGTTGACCGAAACCCAGGAAAGACAGGCGACTAGAGCTGGGCTCCACACACTCCCAAGGCTATCCGGAACAGATGAAGCGAACGTTAAGGGTCGGATCGGCTCCCGATCGCGGTATCGACTCTGCCTCGATGCTTCTTGTCGAACGGAGGCCACCGGGCACCCTCCGGCGACCTCCGGTTTGACGTCGGCAGGCAACTCGGCTGCGGGCGAAGAGTCCACATGCCAAAGACTCCATCGGCGCCGAGTTCTGCTGGCGGATCGCCGGTTGTCAACCCGCCGAACCTTGAACCTCCACCCCCGAAGCGTCTAGGATGGGGAAGATGCGGAGACACCCTGCGCTGGAGCCCTTCTCGCGGGACCACAACGACGCCTTGATCCTGGCCCGCAAGCTGATCGAGGGTCGTGCCGAAGCCGTGCCCGAGCTGGAGAGGCTCTGGATCGCCGACCTCCAGCCACACTTCGCGGCAGAGGAGCGTCTTCTGCTTCCCTTCCTCAGCCGAGACGAGGCGGACCGCCTGCTGGCCGAGCACGCCGCCCTGGCCCAAGCCATCGCCGCGTCGGCGAACCCGCAAGACATGGGGCGTCTGTTGCACGACCACGTCCGGTGGGAGGAGAGGTCGCTCTTTCCCGCCGTGGAGGCCCGCCTCACCGACCGTCAGGCAGCCGAGTTGCTCGAGGCCGCCGACGCCTACGAGCGAAGCCGCTGGGCAGACAGCCCGCGTCGCGCGGAGCTCGTCCAGAGGAGATGGAGCCGGCGCCGTCGGGGCCTTCCGTGAAGCTCGCACCGAGGATCGTCGGGGCTTGCGTCCCGTGGATGTGGCTGGCTGGGCTGACGCTGGCCCATGTGGCGCCCTGGTGCGGGCTGGCGGTCGCCCGCACCCTGCCCGTCGAGGCCGGACTCGTCCTGGGAACGCCCCTCCTCCTGCTTGCGCCGTCTCGGCATTCGCGGAGAATGTGCACCACAGCCTGGATTTTGGGCTGGGTGGTTCTCAGCCCCACGCCCGTCGCCTTGCTTCGGTCCCTCACGCCTCTGCCCGCGAAAGGCTCGCTGAGAGTCGTGACGCTGAACTGCGCGGGCGGCGACGTCCGGGCCGCAGAGGAGGCGTTCCGCCTGCAGCCACAGCTCCTTCTTCTGCAAGAAAGCCCTTCTTCCACCCAGATCCGAGCGCTCCTCCGGCGCCACCCAGGCTGGACTGCGACCGTAGGGCCCGACGCGTCGATTCTGGCTCAGGGCAGCGTTCGGCCGTTCGTTGGCCCCGACAGGCACACCGATTTCGTCGCCGCGGAGGTCCGCCTTGCCGGCGGAGGGCAGCCGTTCCGCGTGGCGTCGTTGCGGCTTACGGCGCCCCTGCTACGGCTTGACTTCTGGAACCCGGCGGCTTGGCGCGCCTACGCCGAGGACCGAAGCTTAAGGAAGCGCGACCTCGAGCGGATCGTCCGGCAGCTGCAAGCCGCGGGCTCGGCGGGATGGATTCTCGGTGGAGACTTCAACACGCCGCCCGATCCGTGCGTCGAAGGGGCGCTGGCTCCCCTTGGCCTTCGAGACGCTTTCTCGTCCGCAGGCAGGGGATGGGGCGGCACCGGGCCTGCCGAGTTTCCCCTCGTCCGAATCGACCGCATCCTGTGCCCGGAGGGCTGGAGAGTCCGAGCAGCTTGGACCGTCCGGTCGGCCTTCTCGGACCACCGTATGGTGGTTGCCGACCTGGAGCCCTCGCCGTAGCCGTCAGGCGGCCTTTGCAGGCCGAATCGACGTGCGCCCCTTTCCCGAGCGCTTGGCGTCCAGCAGCTCGGCATCGGCCCGCCGCAGGAGACTTTCGCGGGTGTCAGAGGAGTGAACCTCGGTGATGCCGGCGCTCATGCCGAGCCGAACCGCGACCCTTCTTCCCTCCACGTCCACGAGAATCTGCGACCTCTGGAGGTTTCTCAGGAGGTCGTCCAACCGTCGCTTCAGCCCTTGGGGCGGCATCTGACCGACCACCACGAACTCATCGCCGCCCAGCCGGGAGATGAACGCGCCGGAGCCGAGAAACATCTTCAGCTTGCCGGCAAAGGCGTTCAGCGCCTGGTCTCCTGCCGGATGGCCGTAGGAGTCGTTGATCTGCTTGAACCCGTCCAGGTCCAGCACGGCCAGACTGTACCGCCCGGAGTTCAACTTCGCCTTCTGGAGGATCGCCTCCAGGTAGTAGTCCAGGGCGGCCCGGTTCGCGAGGTGCGTCAGGTGGTCCGTCTGGCTGGCGATCTCGGCCTGCTCCAGCTTCTCCTGAAGGCTGCCGACTGTGGACTCGAACTCCCG
>DPBN01000382.1 GCA_003516955.1 Armatimonadota bacterium
CTTCTTCTCTCCCTTCTCGCCCTTCTCGACCTCCTTCTTCTCGTTGCCGGCCATCGTCTGGGAGGCCTTCGGCTTCTCGGCCGGCTTCGCACCGGTCTTCGGCTGGCCCTGCGCGAACGCGACGCTGCTCAGCAGAACGGCGGTGGCCAGAACGCTCAGAAACCCGTTGAATGCCTTGTTGCTCATGTCTCTTGTCTCCTTGGGGCTTGTTGTCGACTGCCCTCAGTCATAGGAAACCACGCTGTTCCGCACGGCATCCTGAAAAGTCGTTCAGCCGGAGCGCGACGCATTGTCCGGTGGGGCCAAGCCGCGCTCCGATCCCGCGCACCGCCGGGCTTCGGCTTGGCGTAGACTCGGAGGCATGCTCGCGTTGCTTGCGGCGATGGCGCTATCGGACTACCGAGCGAGGTTTCCCCTGCCGGACGACGTCGTGCCCAACGGATGGGGCGTCAACATCCACTTCACGCACCCCGCGCCCGGCGAAGTGGAGATGATCCGCGACGCGGGCTTTCGGTGGGTGCGCATGGACCTCTTCTGGCACCAGATCGAGACCCAGCGCGGCGTGTACGACTTCTCGAACTACGACGTGCTGGTCCAGAGCCTGGAGAAGAACGGCCTGCGCGCGCTGTTCATCCTCGACTACGGAAACGACCTGTACCAGAAGGGCTCGCCCAGCACGCCCGAGGCGCGCGCCGCCTTCTGCCGGTTCGTGGAAGCCGCGGTGAAGCGCTACCGTGGCAAGGGCGTGCTGTGGGAGATGTGGAACGAGCCCAACATCTTCTTCTGGCAGCCGACGCCCAACGTGGAGCACTACGCGGCGCTGGCGCTGGAGGTCGGCCAGACGATCCGGCGGGTGGCCCCCGAGGAGTGGTACGTGGGGCCGGCGACGAGCGGCTTCGACTGGCGTTTCCTCGGGGCGTGCTTCCGCAAGGGGCTGCTCCGCTATTGGGACGCGGTGACGGTGCACCCCTACCGGGGCGTCCAGCCGGAAACGGTCCTGCCGGACTGGTTCCGCCTGCGGGAGCTGATCGACCGCTACGCCCCGGCGGGCAAGCGAATCCCGATGTTCAGCGGGGAGTGGGGCTACTCCGAGCTCTACTCCGGCCTGAACCTGGAGCTCCAGTCGCGCTGGGCGCCCCGGCAGTACCTGGTCAACCTGGCGGGCGGCGCGCCGCTGTCGATCTGGTACGACTGGAAGAACGACGGCACCGACCCGAAGGAGATCGAGCACCACTTCGGCACCGTCTACCACGACCTGCGCCGCAAGCCCACCTACGACAACATCCGGGCGACCGCCCGAGCGCTGTCCGGCTGGGGGTTCAACAAGCGGCTGGATCAGGGGGACCCCTCGCGCTGGGTGCTGCTGTTCGAGAAGGGCGGGCAGGCGGCGACCGCCGAGTGGAGCGCCAAGGCGGGCTCGGACACCCTGCCGGTGGTTCGTCCGGCGAAGTTGCCGAAGGCTGTGTTGGCCTGGCCGCGGCTTCCGCTCGGCACCCGCGCGGCGACTGCCGACGAGCTGGCGTCCCTGCTCGCGTGGCCGGGCGCGCCGAAGGGGTCCAAGCTGAGAGTGGAGGCCCTGCCCTCGGAAACCGGCCGGCCGGTCTTCGCGGTGGAGGCCTCCCCCGTCCGAGCGTCACTCAGCCGGGCGCTGGGCCGGGCGCGCGGGTTCCGCGCTCCGGGATCGGAACCGTGGCGTCTGCGCGCAGGGCTGGTCCTCCCCGAAGGAACCTTCTGGCAGGCGCTGGCGTGGCATCCGGCGCACCCGTTCCGCGTGACGTTCGCCTCGCCCGACCCGAGCGGCGTCTGGGCGCTGTTCGACGCAGGATCGGAGGTGCCGACGGAGCCGGTCAGGGTCTCCGCGCGGATCGGCGGCACCAGGGCTGAGGCCGAGCTCTCGGGCGGAGCCGTCCGGCTGCCGGGCCTGGCGGCGGCGCCGGGAGCGACGCTCGAGGGGTCCGTGGCGTTCGCAGGGAAGACGGTGGCCCTTCCGGCGTTCGGGTTCGAGCGCATCCCGATTCCCGGGCCGGCGCAGTGGAGGTGGGTCGCCGACGGCGACGCCAAGGTGCCCGCGACGCTGTCGCTGGACGCCGGCGCTCCGCCCGCGGGCCTGCCGTTCCGCACGGATCGGGCGTTGCGCCTGAGGTACCGCTTCGGGCAGGGGTGGCGCTTCGCCGAGTTGCGCCCGGCGGCTCCGATCGCTCTCCCGCGAGGCGCGCACAACCTGCCGCTGTGGGTGCACGGCGACGGCAGCGGCAACGTTCTGCGGCTCCGGTTTGTGGACGAGACCGGCCAGACGCACCAGCCGGACGGCCCCAAGCTGGACTGGAAGGGTTGGAGGCTCGTCTCCATCCCGCTGCGCGCGGGCTTCGGCGGCTTCTGGGGCGGGGCGCAGGACGGCAAGGTGCATGGCTCCTGTCGCCTGCAGACCCTGCTGTTGGTCGACTCGGTTCCGCCCAGGGAGAACGAGGGAGAGCTGTGGGTGGCCGGCGTCTCGGTCGCCTTCACGCGCTGAGGATACGGAAAGTTTCGGACCTTCGACCGGGTTGCTCGGCCGCTCTCCTGCCGAAGATAGAAGGGGAGATGTCCGGATCGCGTTTGGACGCGGCCGCCAACCCGCTCGCGCCGTTGGTGGCCTTTCTGGGTGAGCTGAAGCAAGGGGGCAAGGTGGATTCTTGGCTCTGCCGCGCCGCCACGCTCGCCCAGGAGGAGCCTCCGACTCCGGCCATGCTCGAGCGTCTGATCGGCATCGAACCCTTGCTCCATGCCAGAGTCCGGGCGTTGCTGTCGCAGGAGCTCAAGGCGGCCGGCGTCCGGTCCGACGGGTCGTTCGAGGACGTCAACCAGAAGCTGGGCACCGAGCGGGTGCAGCGCACCTGTCTTCTAGCCTGCCTCGAGCTCTGGACCGAGGAACTGTGCAAGGGCTCAGGTGTGAAACCTAAACCGATCGTCTCGCAGGCGCTGGCGATCGCCGTGGCCTCCGCCCGGCTGGCCGAGAGGCTGGTGATGGTGTCGCGCTCCGCGGCGATGACCGGCGGGTTGCTGCGGCACCTGGGCCAGCCGTTCCTCGTGGGCCTCGTGAAAGGGGGCTACCGATCGGTCCTGCAAGCCGTCGCCGGAACCCGGCGTTCCGTGCACGAGGCCGAGGCCGAACTGCTCGGTTTCGACCACCGCTCCGCCGGCGTGGCCGTCGCCAAACTGTGGGGGTTCCCCGCGCACGTCGCTTCGGCCGTGACCGCCGGGCACCCCATCTCCGCGACGATCGACATCTCCTGGTGCGTCATCGCGGGAGAGGCGATCGCCCACCAGCTGGGCTACGACGGCGGAGCGGCCAACAACCCGCCCGACCTTCCGATGGAGCGGCTCGAGTCGGTCGGCATCCGGATGGACGAC
>DPBN01000121.1 GCA_003516955.1 Armatimonadota bacterium
TCGGTCCCGCGACCCCGGCCCAGCGCGACAGGGCGGCAGCTGGCCAAGATAGGCACCGAGAATGGACGCCGACACCCGAACCAGGTGCCCGTGGGCCAAACACCCGCTGGAGATCGCCTACCACGACGAGGAGTGGGGCGTGCCGGTCCACGACGACCGCAGGCACTTCGAGTTCCTAGTGCTGGACGGCGCGCAGGCCGGGCTCAGCTGGCTGACCATCCTGAAGCGCCGCGAGGCCTACCGCAGCGCCTTCGCCGGCTTCGACCCGCAGCGGGTAGCGGCGTTCTCGGAGGCGGACGTCCAGGGGCTGATGCGCGACGCCGGCATCATCCGCAACCTGAGGAAGATCGAGGGAGCCGTCCGCAACGCCCGCGCCTTCCTGAGGGTGCAGGAGGAGTTCGGCTCGTTCGACGCCTTCGTGTGGCGCTTCACCGAAGGCCGAACGATCCGCAACCGCTGGACCGACCCGCTCGACGTTCCGACCACGAGCCCAACGGCACAGGCGATGAGCCGAGAGCTCGCGTCCCGCGGGTTCTGCTTCGTCGGCCCCACGATCTGCTACGCCTCCATGCAGGCGGCCGGGATGGTCAACGACCACCTGGCGACGTGCTTCCGCCACGCCCACTGCGGCTGAGGCGCGCAACAGGGCGACTCACTGCCGACGGTCGCCGCCCAGCGCGACCTTCACCCCGCCGCCGAGGACGCCCCCGGCGCCGAGCAGGAACCCGAGGTTGTAGGGCCAGCCGTTGTTGTGGACCTCGTACACCGACACGCTGGGATTGAACAGCGACCAGAGGAAGGAGAACCACACGATGATGCCGTGCCACAGGCCGAGCAGGAACCCGGCGGTCTCTCCACCCGGGCCGGGGTGGTTCGCGAGCGGGTTCGCACCCGGCGCACAACCCGCCGCCAACAGAACCAGAAGCACCGCCGCGAGCGCAACAACCGGCCTCATCGTCGCATCCCTCGTCTGGGGTACGGGCCTCGCCGAGCCGGCGTTGCGCGGACGGTCACCGGGACTCGGGCCACCACGGACCCATACTGCCGCATGGCCTGGCGCTTCCTGCCCGTTGTGGCGCTCCTCGCGGCGGCGGGGTGCGGCCCCAAGGCCCCCGAGCCCGCTGGCAACGCGCTCGCCAACCCCGGCTTCGAGGAGGGAGCCGAACAACCGGCGGGCTGGACGCTCGAGCAGGCGCCCGAGAAGGGACGCATCCTGCGCACGGAGGATCCCCGGCGGCCCGGGAACCACGTGCTGACGCTCCGGCCCGCGGCCGGCAACACCGATCCCCAGAAGCTTCTGGGCGCGGGCCAAGTGCTGCAAGGGGATTGGCTGAAGGGCGCCCGGCTGCACCTGTCGGCGCGGATCGAGGGCGATTCCGGCGCGCGCCCGCGCGTAGCCCTGCTGGCGATGGACGCCGGCGGCGGCGTGCTGGCTCTGGCCTTCCTCGACGGCTCCCCGGGCGCGGAGACGTCGATGCGCGAGAGGATCGTGGAGCTGCCGCACGAGACGGCGCGAGCGGTGCTGGCCTGCTTGGCGGAGGGCACCCGGGGCGAGGCGCGGTTCGACGACGTCACGATCAGCACCCGCGTGCCGGAGAGGCCTGAGGCCGCCTGGAGCTTTCCGCCCACGCCTTTGGCGGCCAGCATCCGGGTGGACGCGAGCAAGGTCGTCCGAAGGGCGCCCAGGGAGCTGTTCGGCGTGAACACCGAGTGGATCTGGGACGGCAAGGGCCTCTGGGACGCCGAGGGCGAGCGGTTCCGACCCGAAGTCGTCGAGGCCACGCGCAACCTCGGCGTTGGCCTGATCCGCTTCCCCGGCGGCACCTTCAGCGACTTCTACCACTGGCGCGACAAGGTCGGACCCCGCGCCCTGCGGCCCCGCACGCCCGCCATGGCCCGCGGCGATCTGCTGGCGCACAACGTCGGCACCGTGGAGATCCAGTCGTTCGCGAGGGCCGTCGGGTCGGGGCTGATGTTTACCGCCAACGCGGGGAGCGGCACGGCGCAGGAGGCGGCCGATTGGGTCCGCTTCGCCAACCAGCGGTCCCGAGGGCCGAAGGTCGGCTGGTGGGAGATCGGGAACGAGCTGTACCTGAACGACGGCTCCGAGGGAACGGCCTCGGTGGCCAAGACGCCGAGGCAGTACGCAGAGATCGCCGTGGAGTTCGCCAAGGCGATCCGGGCCGCAGACCCGAGCGTGCGCATCGGTGCGATCTTGGACGAGAGCTTCTACCCGAACAAGCCGCACAAGGACTGGACGGACGTGGTGTTGCCCGCCGTGGCGCCGCACGTCGACTTCGTCGCCGTCCACAACGCCTACGCTCCCGTGCTGCCGGTGGACTCCGGGCACACGCTCCGCGAGGTGTACGCCTCGATGTACGCCGCGACGGAGTTGGTGCGCAGGAACCTGGACGGCCTGGCCCGCCGGATCGCCGCGCTGCCCGCGCCGCACCGCGACCGAATCGGCATCGCCGTCACCGAATGGGGCCCGCTGTTCCAGGTCGCCCCGAACGGTCGGTTCACGGATCACTGCAAGACTCTCGGCTCGGCTTTGTACACAGCGGCCGTCCTAGGGGTGCTGCTGGAGCAGCCGAAGGTCCACGCGGCGTGCTTCTTCGGCCTGATCGACCCCCTGTTCATCGGCCTGCTGGGCCAGCGCGACGGCAGATACGTGCCGACCGCCGGCTATCTGGGCTTCCAGCTCCTCTCGAGGCGGCTCGCCGAACGGGTGGTGGCGACCTCGTGCGAGACGGCGACCTTCGACTCGCCCGCTGTGGGCTGGGTTCCGGCCGTTCGCGCCGTGCCCTGGGTGCGGGCCTACGCCACCAAGAGCGACGACGGCCGGCGCCTCACCGTGGTCGTGATCAACCAGCACTTCGACCGGAATGCGAAAGCCTCGCTCCGCCTGGAGGGGTTCCGAGCGTCGGGCGAGGCCCGAGTCACGCTCCTCACCGGCAGAGGAGCGGACGCCCACACCGGCACCGCGCCCCAGAGGGTGCCCGGCATCGAGTGGGCGAGGCCC
>DPBN01000122.1 GCA_003516955.1 Armatimonadota bacterium
CCGCCGCCGAGAGCTCGCGCAGGCACCGCACCACGCGGGAGGGCTCGGCCTTGGCGCCCGCCAGCGTCTCGAAGGCGAGGGCGAACAGCGCGTCGCCCGCGAGGATGGCGATCGCCTCGCCGAACGCCTTGTGGCAGGTCGGCCGGCCCCGGCGCAGGTCGTCGTCGTCGATCGCGGGCAGGTCGTCGTGGATCAGCGAGAACGCGTGCAGCATCTCGATCGCCGCTCCCGCATCGAGGGCGGCCGCCAGGGGGTCTCCGCCCGCTGCCTCGGCGCACAGCATGCACAGGATCGGCCGGAGGCGCTTGCCGGGCGCGAGGCAGCTGTAGCGCATCGCCGCGTGGAGCTCCTGCGGCCTGCGGTCCGCCCCAGGCAACAGCTGATCGAGTCGGGCGTCGACCAGCGCCTTCCAAGCGTCCATCCGCTCGCTCAGGGCCACGGGCGGAGTTTACCAAAGGCCCGGCAGAACCCTTTGGTAAACTCGGACGCCATGGCGACCATCCGTGCGTTCCGAGGATTGCGCTACACCCCCCAGGCCGGACCGATCGAGGAGCTGGTCGCGCCCCCCTACGACGTGCTGACGCCGGAAGAGCGCGACGCCTTCGCGGCCAAGAACCCCCACAACATCGTCCACCTGACCCTGCCCGAGCAGAGGCCCGACGACCGCAGCAAGTACGTCAAGTACGCGCGCAGCGCGGCCGCCCTCGCCGAGTGGCGCCGCGGCGGCGTGCTGAAGCCGGAAGAGCAGCCGGCCCTCTACCGCTACACCCAGACGTTCACGGTTCCCGGAGTGGAGAGCCCGATCGTGCGCACGTCGGTGATCGCCCTGATCAAGACCGAGCCGTACGAGAAGGGCGTGGTGCTGCCGCACGAGCAGACCTTCCCCAAGCACAAGGAGGATCGCCTTCGGATTCTGGAGGCCACCCGCGCCCACCTCGAGTGCATCTTCGGGCTGTACGAGGACCCCGGTGCGTCGCTGTTCGAGACCGTGCGCGGCGCACCCGCCCAGCCCGCGATCGACACCACCACCGAGGACGGCGTGCGCCACCAGCTGGACCTCATCACCGACCCGCAGGCCTGCGAGGCGATCCAACAGGCGATGGCCGAGAAGAAGGTCTGGATCGCGGACGGGCACCACCGCTACGAGACCGCGTGCGCCTTCCGCGCGCAGCTGGGCGAGCGGCCCGGCCTCATCGCCGAGGACTTCATGATGATGGCCCTCAGCAGCATGTCCGACCCCGGCCTGGCGCTGCTGCCCACGCACCGGACCCTGAAGGATGCCCCGTTGGCCCCAGAGGAGGTCCGACAGAAGCTGGAGGGCCTCTTCGACGTCCGTCCGATCGCCAAGGAGGCGCTCGTGAAAGCGCTGGAGGAGGCCGGCCAGCACGCGTTCGGCATCGTGCTCCCCGGCGGCGCGGCGTTCCTCGCCAGGCTCCGCGAGCCCGGGCGCATCGGCGAGCTCGTTGGGGGCGACGCCAGCCTCGAGCTCAAGTCGCTGGATGTGACGCTGCTGCACGCGCTGATCTTCGAGAAGCTTCTCGGGATCGCCGGACTGGACAAGGTCGGCTACACCCGCAACCCCGACGAGGCGCTGCGCGCGCCGGACGAGGGTTTCTCGGCCTCGTTCTTGATGAACCCGCCGAGCGTGGACGACATGAGGCGCATCGCGCTGGGCGGGGAGAAGATGCCTCAGAAGAGCACGTTCTACTATCCCAAGATCCTCAGCGGCCTCGTGCTGTGGTCGCTGGCGGACTTCGACGCATGATCCTCCGCATCCTCGGCTCCGGGTCGGCCGACGGCATCCCCGCGTTCTTCTCGAACGACCGGGTGAGCGAGCACGCCCGGCGGCACGGGGGCAAGGATGTCCGAACGCGGTCCGGGGCGCTGGTCGACGGCCACATCAAGATCGACCTGCCCCCGGACACCCTGCTGCAGCTACAGCGCGACGGCCTGCGGGCCAGCGACTGGAGCGCGCTGGTGTTCACCCACAGCCACGACGACCACTTCTCCTACCCCGAGCTGCAGTACGCGTTCTTCCCGTTCAACGACAACCTCTTCGCGCCGTTCGCCATCTACGCCAACGCGTTCATCCTCTCGGAGATCGCGGGCTACTACCCTGACTGGCCGCTGGAGCTGCACGAGACGCGCAGCTTCGTCCCGTTCCGGCACGCGGGCTACACGATCACACCGGTCCGCGCCGAGCATCTGGAGGACGAGGACTCCCAGAACCTGATGATCGACGACGGCGAGAGGACGCTGCTCTACGCCACGGACACCGGCTGGTGGCCCGAGGTCACGTGGAACTTCCTCAAGGGCCGCCGCCTGGATCTGCTGGTGCTGGAGTGCACCGAGGCGTTCCAGCCCACCGACTACCACGGCCATTTGGACGCCGAGACGTTCCTGCGCGCCCTCGACCGCCTGCGCCGGCAGGGCACGGTCGACGACGGCACCGTCGTCTGCACCACGCACCACAGCCACTCCGGGAACGCGACCCACGACGAGCTGGAGCGCTTCTTCCGGCCCCGCGGCGTGCTGGTCGGCTTCGACGGCATGGAGCTCGAGATTTAGCCTGGTCCGGGAGGGTAAACCGGGCGGTGCTTTCCCTTGTGGCCACTGCGGTTCTGAGCGGCGCGGCGGGCGCCGGCCCCACGACGGTCGAAGTCCGGGGCGAGGAGTTCTGGATCGACGGCAAGCCCACCCTCCAGGGCAGGGTCTGGAGGGGAATGAGCCTGCAGGGGCTCCTCCCCAACGCCCGCCTCGTTCAGGGCATCTTCGACGACCTCAACCCCGAGACCAGGGGCCGCTGGGCCTACCCCGACACAGGCCGATGGGACCCCGAGCGCAACACCGACGAGTTCGTCCGCGCCATGCCCGAGTGGAGGAGGCACGGGCTGCTCGCCTTCACCATCAACCTGCAGGGCGGAAGCCCCGAGGGCTACTCCCAGGCCCAGCCCTGGCACAACAGCGCGTTCGAGGCCGACGGCTCGCTGCGCAAGGACTACCTGGCGCGCCTGGAGCGCATCCTGCGCGAGGCCGACCGCCTCCGCATGGCCGTGATCCTCGGCCTGTTCTACTTCGGCCAGGACCAGCGCCTGCGCGACGAGGAGGCCGTCGTGCGCGGCGTCCGCAACGCCGTCCGGTGGGTGCTCGAGAGGGGATGGCGCAACGTGCTGATCGAGATCGACAACGAGTGCGACATCGCCTACGACCACGCCATCCTGCAGCCCGGCCGGGTCCACGAGCTGATCCGCCTGGCCAAGGGGATGCGCGTGCGGGGCAGGAGCCTCCTCGTCGGGACCAGCTTCTCGGGCGGAAAGGTGCCCACCGAACAGGTCGTGCGCGAGTCGGACTTCGTGCTGCTGCACGGCAACGGCGTCTCCTCGCCCGACGGCATCCGGGACCTGGTCCGGAAGGTGCGCGCGCTGAAGGCCTACCGGCCCAAGCCGATCCTGTTCAACGAGGACGACCACTACGACTTCGACCAGCCCGACAACAACATGGTGGCGGCGTTCTCGCAGCGCGCCGGCTGGGGCTTCTTCGACTACCGCATGAGGGGCGAGGGCTTCGAGCAGGGTTACCAGAGCGTGCCGGTGGACTGGTCGATCGGGTCCGACCGCAAGCGGGGCTTCTTCCGGCTTCTCGCCGAGGCCACGGGGGCGGAGGCGCTTTGAAGCGCCAGTCTCTCGAAGATGGAGGCGCCTGCAGCCCGTTCGCCCCGACGGCTCCGCCGATGAGCCGTCCCTGAGACCCCGCCGCTTCAAAAATCGGAGCGCCCTCGAGGGTCAACCCTCTGGCGCAAGCCACCTGGGTGCAAGAAACGTCAGGATTTCGAAAACCGGCGCGCCTTCGAGCAGAAGCGTTGCGTCTCTACCCATAGCCAACGGAGTGGCGGGCGCAAAGGCCAGGAGGGCCCTTTCCTCTTCCTCGGCCCCAACGAGACACAAGGGGGCGTCGTCGGTTGCGCCGAGGCTGGCTCCCTTCTCCCTGAGCGATCGCGCGCTGCGGCCCGACCCTCTTGGGTTGCGCCCCATGGCTCCGGTGGGACCGAGGAGGAAGGGGCCCTCAAGCGCCGCTGCCTCGGGATACTGGCCCCCTCCTGCGCGCTGCGGGTGCGCCTTGCGGGCGAGGGGAGGGTCGTCGCGTTGCTCCGGGAAGCGTTGCGAGCCGACGACGAGACGTGCGGTCCGCAAAACACGGCGAGACGAGCCGCCGAGACGGGCCCTTCCGAGGTGATCTCTCCGGCGCGTTCGGCCACAATAACTTCTGTAGGTTCAGCGCCATGCCCGTCTCCATCATCGGCAAGTGGTTCGGTTTCGGTCGCGACAAGCACTTCGACGAGGGCCTCCGGTGCGTCGACCGCTCGGACTTCGAGAACGCCATCCCCGCGTTCGAGCGCTCGCTGGAGACCAGCACCGACCCCGCCACGCTCCGGCTCGCGCGCTTCCACCTGGGCGAGTGCCACCGCGAGGTCGCCCGGGCGCACATGACGGCCGAGCGCTACGACGAGGCCGTGAAGCACCTGGAGGCGGCGATCGAGATCCACCCCAGCTATCCCGACCTGCACTTCAACCTAGCCCGGGCGTTCCACAAGCTGGGGGACGCGGAGCAGGCCCACCGCGAGCTGGAGACCGCGCTGAGGCTCAACCCCAAGTACGCCGAGGCCATCCTTCTGCAGGGAGTGCTCTGGTACGAGGCCGGCCGCCACGAGGACGCCCTGGCCCGAATCGGGTACGCCGCGAGCCTGAACCCCCAGTGCGGCGGCGACACCCTGGCCTACGCCAAGAGCTGCCACGAGAAGGGCGACCACACGCGGGCGCTGGCCAACCTCCGAGGGCTGCTGGACCACGCGCCCTGCGACGCGAACTTCCACGCGTTCGTCGCCGACGGACTGGTCCGCGACGGCGAGTACGACCGGGCCTTCGAGGAGTACGAGAAGGCGCTGACGCTGGCACCCCACTACGCGGACATCCGTTGCCGGTACGGCCAGGCGCTGCTGGCTGGCGGACGCACCGAGGACGCGGTGGCGCAGTTCCGAGCGGCGATCGGCATCAACCCTCGCTACGCGGACGCCCAGGCCAACCTCGGGGTGGCCCTCAAGCGCCTCGGCAGGAACGAGGAAGCCCGTGCCGCCTTCCGGGCGGCCCTGGAGGTGGAGCCGCACCACCCGATCGCCAGCCTCGAGGCCGACCGGATCTAAACCTCGTAGTCGCCGGCGAGGATGCGGTCGTAGGCGCCGCTGTTCGCCCACCGCTCCAGCTCCTTGGCGCGGTGCACGGGCATCGGGTGCGTGAGCGCCGCCGAGCCCGAGAGGAACAGCAGAGCCTTGTCGACCGGCCCGGCGTCCTGATAGGCGCGCGCCTGCATCAGGAACTCCTCCCGGTCCAGCTCGTTCGCGAAGCGGTTCGGGCCGGCGCACAGGCGCAGGTTGGCCTCGATCGACGCGTGCAGGTTCTGGCTGGCCAGCAGCCCCGCACGGTCGGCGGTCAGCTCGGCCATCCGCGACCACTGGGCCATCGCCATGAGCAGGCCCATGCTCGCCACGTCGCCCAGGCCGAACGTGCGCCGGCCGACCAGCTCCAGCAGCGGGAAGAGCACCGCGGCCACCGACTTGTACAGCACGTGGCCGGCCTTGATGTGCCCCAGCTCGTGGCCGATCAGGTGGTGGAGGTGCTCGTCGTCCATGGCGTCGAGGATCGACGAGTGGACCGTGATGTAGGGCCTCTCGACGCCGCCCGCGAAGGCGTTGGGGAACGGGTTCCCGGTCACGTACAGCTCCGGCTCCGGCACATCCAGCACGGCGCAGCACTCGCGGAAGATGCCGTACAGCGTGCGGAACTGCCTCGGCCCGCACCGCACCGACGAGCCCATGTTCACCAGGTACATGCGCCTGTCGAACCCGAGCTCGAAGAACTTCTGGACGATCTGTGGCAGCAGGGGGATCTTCTGCAGCGCCTGCAGCGCGGCGCGGTCGCCGTCGCTGGTGAACGCCTCGGCCCGCAGGCCCTGCAGCCTCCGGCGCATCACACGACTCCCGGCAGCGGGTGCTCGAGCCGCGCCCAAAGCGAGAGGTCGATCTCCTGGAACGCGGCGTCCTTCTGCCGGCACTCCTCCAGGAACAGCGCGTCGTCGGAGGAGACCGTCTGGCCCATGGCCGCAAGGTCTGCGATCTCGGCCAGCCTCCAGAAGCGGTCCACGTGGTCCTGGAAGCGAATCTCGGCGTAGTCCCGTGCGCTGAACGTGCTGATCAGGAACTGCCAGTCGGATGCCTCGGCCAGCAGAAGCTCGCGGGCGGCCTGCCGCACGACCTCGTCGGCCGGCCCGCCTGCGTACTTCCGCGCCATCGAGCGCATCTTGGCCTCCATCGGATACAGCTTCTCCCACGTCCAGACGTTGTCCGGGTTGATCCACACGTAGTGGTATCCGCCCTCTCCCCAGGAGCCTTCCGGCAGGGTGATCGTGTGGCGAGGCGGCTCCTGATCCAGCAGGTCCCCGCCGGTCACCGGCTCGAGGTCCGGGTCGTGGTGCAGCCGCCAAGCGAGCTCATACAGGAACTCCGGCCCCTCGAACCACCAGTGGCCGAACAGCTCGGTGTCGTACATCGCCACCAGCGTGCCGGTGCGGTCCGCCAGACCCTTGTAGTGGGCGAGCGTGCCCTTGAGGGTGTTCACCATGTCGTCGGCGTGGTTCGAGATGTTCTCGAATGCCCTCCACGGGTCGTAAGGCTGCTTCGCGCCCAGGTCGCGCTTGTTCTGACTGATGCGCCAGTACCGCAGCCTGCCCGGATACAGCTGCTTGTGGAACTCCAGGTAGTACTCGTCGCCGGGGTAGCCGGTGTCGCCGGACCAGACCTTGACCGTGGTCTGCGGGTCGCGGGCGAAGATCACCGTCCCGTTGGGCAGCGCGTAGTGCTCGTATTCGCTCCGCAGCTCCGGCGGCGGCGTGAAGAACTTGCTGCTGCGGGCGAACAGCTCGGCGAGCTGGGGGAACTTCGCGCCGTAGGTGCCCAGCGGTTGGCCGCCGCGGATCATGTGGCTGTCCACGAAGAAGTACTCCAGCCCGTTCTCCTTCAGGAACTCCTCCACTCCCTTGCGCGGAAACGCCACCACGTTGTCCCCCACGGGCGGCTTCCACTCGTAGGAGGGGCGGTAGGCGCATTCCGGAAGCCAGATGCCTCTGGGCGCCCGCCCGAAGTGCTTCTTGTGCGTCTCCACACCCAGCTTCACCTGCGCCTGCACCGACTCGTCGGTGCCGAGCAGCGGCAGATAGCCGTGGGTGGCCGCGCACGTGATGATCTCGACGCACTCCTCGTCCTGGAAGTAACGGAACGCCTCGACGATCGACCTGCCCCACTGGTGCTTGAACTGCACCAGGGCCCGCGTGTAGTAGCGCTGCCAGAACGCGGCCAGTCCCTGCATCCACAGCGGTCCCTCGCGCTCGAACCGGCGCTGGTCCGAAACGGCGATGTCGATCTTCTCCTGGCAGTAGCCCTCGAACTCGTCCTTGAAGGCCGGGTCCTCGAGCTGCTCGGCCAGGACGGGGGTGATGTTGATCGTCCAGCGAGGGCGGATGCCGTGGGTGTAGAGCCGGTCGAGCGCGTGGAGGATCGGGAGGTAGCACTCGGCCGCCGATTCGTTGATCCAGTCCGTGCCGTGCGGGGATTTGCCGTGCGAGAGGACGTACGGCATGTGGGAGTGCAGGCACAGAAGGACTCGACCGACCGGCATGGCCCATTGTGGCACGGCGGGGCGATCCTGCTGGCATCCAGCGCCGAAGGGACCGTTGCCGCGTGGTATACACGGCGCGGAAGAGCGGAGCGGGCCTGGGGAGGCCCGGCGAAGGAGGAGACGCTTCGTGCCTACCAACTTCAACTGGCTGCTGGACGGCAGCATCGTAGGGCTGTATCTGCTGATCACGATGATCGCCGGCATCTGGGTCCGGCGCTACGTCGGCAAGGTCGAGCACTTCCTGGTCGCCGGCCGCGAGATGAACCTGTATCTGGGCATCGCCTCGCTGGCCGCCACCGAGTTCGGCATCGTGACGGCCATGTACACCGCCCAGGCGGGCTACACGCGAGGGTTCAGCGGGGCCGTGCCTGGCCTGTGCAACGCGCTGGCGATGTTCCTGGTCGGCTGGTCCGGCTTCTGCATCAAGCCGCTGCGCGACTCGGGCGTGATCACCATCCCGGAGCTGTTCGAGCGGCGCTTCGGCCCGTTCGTGCGCTGGCTGGCCGGCGTCGTGATCGTGCTGGGCGGCCTGCTGAACATGGGCGTGTTCCTCCGCGTCGGCGGCCAGTTCCTGGTGGTCGCCACGGGCATGAACGTGCAGTACCTGGAGATCGCGATGACCACGCTGCTGATCCTGGTGGCCGTGTACACGATCTTCGGCGGGATGCTGTCGGTGCTGGTGACCGACTACCTCCAGTTCATCGTGATGAGCGCGGGCCTGCTCGTGGTCACGGTGCTGGTCTTGGTGAAGGTCGGGTGGTTCGACATCATCACCACCGTCCAAGGCCATTACGACGTGGGCGCGTTCAACCCGTTCGCGAACAAGGACCTCGGGTGGTCGTTCGTCGTTTCGAACCTGATCACCAACACGGCCGCGGTGCTCACGTGGCAGACGGTGATCTCCAGGCTTCTGTCGGCCAAGGACACCGCCACGGGCCGCAAGGTCTACACCGGGACGGCGTTCTTCTTCGTCTGCCGGTGGATCCTGCCCGGCTTATGGGGCATGGCGGCGCTGGTCATGGTCAAGCCGGAGATGCTGGACGGCATCGCCCGGCAGATGGGCGAGCAGAGCGGGACGCTGTTCGCCATGCCGGCCCTGCTGGCGATGATCGTTCCCAGCGGCATCATGGGCATCCTGGTGGCCGCGATGCTGGCCGCCGACATGTCAACCGACTCGTCGTACATGCTCACCTGGGCCAGCGTGATCTACAACGACATCCTCGCGCCGTTCCGCCGCAGGGGGAACTGGAGCGAGCGCAAGGGCCTGATCATCAACCGGTTCATCGTGGCCTGCATCGGCCTGTTCCTGCTGTTCTTCGGTCTGTGGTACAAGCTGGGCGGGAACCTGTGGGAGTACCTGCAGACGACCGGCACCGTGTACCTGTCCAGCATGTCGATCATGCTGATCGCGTGCTGCTACTGGAGGCGCGCCAACAACTGGGGCGCCGTGGCCGCCATCCTGGCGGGGGCGATCCTGCCCGTGGCCGCGCTGACGGCCAACCTGTTCGTCAAGGTGCAGATGGACGGCAAGGAGGTCGGCTGGGCGACGGCCACCATCGGCGACGCCTGGGTGAACATCGGCACCTACATCGTCGTGGCTCTGGCCATGGTGATCGGCTCGC
>DPBN01000240.1 GCA_003516955.1 Armatimonadota bacterium
GCTCGCCACCAGCGGAGCGGCGTAGTAGTCCGCGCCCAGGTAGCCGCTGGCCGCGGTCTGGGCGGACCAAGCCGGCGGGTTCGGGGTCACTTGGCTGCTCGGAGCGTCGACGACGATCTGCCTGCCCGAGTTGTCCGTGGGCGAGAAGGTCCAGCGCACGGCGCCGGTCTCCACGTCGAAGGAGCGAACGACCCCCGTCGCCACGGTCCGGCCCGTCCCGTCGACCGTGTACTCGTTGCGCGCCGCCACCACGTTCCGCGTCGACGCGGCGTCCGACAGCATGTTGATGATCGTGCTGGCCGTGTAGGACCCGTAGATCGGCTCGGCCTTCGCGGCATCGGCGTACACCAGCGTGATGGAGGCGCCCCCCGACTGGCCCATCAGGCTGCCGCTACGGTCTCGCGGAACCGTGTTGTAGAGGCGGACCGTCAGCGAGCCTGTCCCGTCGTAGGGGAACAGACGATCCGTGGGCAGACCGCCGTTGCCCAGCCGCACCCATCCGGTGCCGCTCGCCGAGGTGTCCACGATCTCCACGTGGCGCTTGCCGCTGTACAGCACCTCGAACACGAAGTACCGCTGCGGATACACCAAGGCGACACCGGGCCCTGGGTCGAGATCGGTGGGGCCGGTCGGAATCCACACGTAGAGGGCGTAGTTCCTTGCGGTCGTGTCCGACGGCGTGAGGTCCCAGGCGAACGTGCGCGCCGTCCCGGCCGAGGGCACGGTGGGATCGTAGTTGTCGTAGTTCGTGAACGCCGCGCTCGGCGTGGTGACGGCGAACTCGTAGGCCGGCGTGATCGGTCGGACGCCGTAGTTCGGTGAGGTCGGGTCGAAGAACGACGAGATCAGGGCGTCGACGGCGGCGTCGCCGGTCTGGCTCGGCACGAACACCGACGAGGCCTCGCCGCCCGTGCTCGGCGACGACCAGGTTCCGGTTTTGCTCGCCAGCTTGGAGGTGTTGTCCCGGACGATCTGGCTCGAGGCGCCGGTCACGCCCGCCGGGTGCCACCACCGCAGGTTGGCCCGGCCGGGGCTGCTCACGGTGGCGCCGGTGTTGCGGCCGGTCCTCTCGTTGTTGCCCCGGAACGTCGGGAAGTCCTGCGCCCAGGACATCGCCCCCGCCCCGACCAGCGCGCACGCCGCCAGGAGCCCGGCCAAGAGGTGCGATCGTCGTGCCATGGTGCTCACCATCGTTCTCCGTTCAATCTCGGTCGGCGAAGACGGGCAGGGTCAGCCCGCGCGTCCCTTGGATCGGCGGCAGTTCGAACCGGACGCTGATCGAACTGAACCCCAGGTTCGTCTGCGTGAACTGGAAGCCGCTGCCCAGCACGCCCGGATCCCAGTTGCCGTTCAACTGCAGAATCTCGCCCTCGAAAGGCTCGCCGTTCCGCTTTCGGCCGAAGTAGCCGTTCACGATCAGAATCTCTCCCGAATCGAGCCGCTTGGCGTACATCGGACGGAAGTCCAGCGGGTTGTCGCCGGCCGGCTCGTTGGTGGCCGGGTTTCGGCGCATCACCCGATAGACGTTCCTGGGCAGCATCCACACCACGCGCCACTCCGAGCCGGACTTCACGATCTCGTACGCGCCCGACGAATCCGTGAACAGGATCGCCGTGTACGTCTTCGGCCCCGTGCCGTCCAGGTCCAGATACACGTTCTGCATCGTCACGGAGTTCAGGTTCGTGAGGACCTTCTTCCGGGCCGGCACCGCCGGGCTGCTGAACGAGCCGGACTCGGCGTTCCAGAACACGTTCGCCGCCACGGCCGGAACGGCGACCTCGTTGATCACCTCCAGGTTCGGGCCGTCGAAGAACACGATGCCGCCGTTGCCGTCGCGGGACTCCCTGAGGTCGGTCTCGGGAGATCCGAGGTTCGGAGCGTCCAAGCCCAGATCGACGCGCGTCGGGGTCGCCCCGCCGATGGCGGCCGCATAGGCGTGCCTGCCGGTGTCCGGACGGAAGATGCGGGCCAAGGACGCAAAGCGGAAGCCCTTGCCGGAGATCGTGCTCGGCGAATGCCAGTACAGCACTCCCAGCGCCGGCTGGGTGCCACCCGAAGCGTCGGTGAACGAGACCACGCCGAGGAGACCGCGCGTGGCTGGATCCACCGCATACCGATCCACCAGCTCCACGACCCGGTTGTTGCCCGAGTCCGCCACCAGGTAGTGCACCCAGTACTCCAGCGCCTGCGGGTTGCTCACGCCGCTCGGGTTGGCCTTGTACTCGGTCCACCAAAGGACGTCGCGGGGTTCGCGGAGCTGCAGGGGCTCGTTCGCCACGTAGCCTTCCGGAATGCCGTTCGGGTCCAGCACGAAGCGGTCGATCGAACGCACTTCCCGGCCTGTGGAATCCAGCCGCACGATCCGGTTGGACCCCGCGTCCACCACGAGCAGGTCGCCGTAGCCGAACCGGTACGCCCGCACGGGGCGAACCAACGGCCGGGCGTTCCCCACCGCGCCAACCTCGACCGACGGGCCGGAGCTCAGCGTCGCCTCGGTCGACCACAGCGCGTTCCCGCTCGGGTCGAACCGCGCCACGCGGCCCTCGTCGCAGACCAGGAAGTCCGCTCGGCTGAATCCCCAGATCCCCTGCGAGCTCCAAGCGAACAGCGCGCCGTCGCCGCCCACGACCCCGTAGGCCTGCGGCGAAACGCCCAGCGTGGTCTGCAGGACCCTCACCCGGTAGTCGTCGAAAGACGTCACCCCGACGGTCTGCGGCCACACCCAGTTCGGGTTGCCCTGGAAGCTCGGAGAGACCTTCAGCTGGTACAGCTGCTTGTTCCACGGCCGGTCGGGGTCCGCGAACAGGAACGGGTCGTTCGGGCTGATCGACGCGTTGAGGGCCGTGACCACGCCGGTCGGTTGGAGCGGCGGGAACGGCGGCCCGGACAGGATGTTCGGCAGCACGCTCGCGCCGGCCAGGTACACCGTGTCGCCCAGAACGGTCGGCGCACTCAGGGTGTCCAGACCCGTGAACACCACGTAGAACAGCAACGGCGGCCAAGTCGAGCCCGTTCGATCCGGCTCGATCAGCTCGTCCGGCTGATTCTGGCGGCGCAGGATGACCGGTTGGCTCAGGCTGACCGCGTTGGTCACCGGCCCGCGGTTGCCCGACATCAGCGAAAGCAGCCGAACCACTCCGCGCGATTGGTTCTCGTAGTTGTCGTAGCGGTACTGAGAAGCTTGGATGGTCGTGTAGACGTTCGGGTTCGCAGGGTCCGCGCTCCGGAGCAGGTCCGGCTGCAGCAGCGTGAACGAACCCTCGATCGCCGGGAGCCGAATCTCCACGTTCCCCGGCTTGGCCCGGAAAGCCATCAGGATCGCGTTCTGGACCACCCCGAGCTTGGTGCCCTTGGCCATCACGTACACGGTGTCGCCGCGCACCGCCGGCCCGCCCACGAAGCGCAGGTTGGTCAGCGGCTGGTTGAGGAACGGCAGCAGCGTCGTGACGATCGGGTCCTTGTCCAGCAGCGTCTCCCGATAGGTGACCGCCGACGCCTGGTTCAGGTTGATCGTGTGCTGCGGGTACAGGTCGTACCGGTAGACCAAGTCGAACGAGCCCTGGCCCTGCTCGCGGAACGCGAAGAGGCTGCCCGCCCCCTGGCTGTTGCCGAACGTCAGGTAGAAGATCCCCTCGGGGCCCAGAGCGACCCCGTCCAAGATGCGCCGGCTTCGGGTCGAGTCGTCGGGCAGAAACAGGTTGCCCCGCACGGCGTTCGCGCTGGCCGACGCCTGGCCC
>DPBN01000015.1 GCA_003516955.1 Armatimonadota bacterium
AGGTTCCCCCCTCGGGGTCCGGGCCGCGGGCCGGAGCGGCGGAGCCGAGGACGACGCTCGCCCAGGAGATCATGAGGCTGACGGTGCTGTTCAGCCGCGGTCGGATCGCCGAAGCCGAGCGCCTAGCCCGCAACCTGCGCCAGCGGGCGCCGCGCCATCCCGTGCCCTGCGCCGTGCTGGCCGACATCGCGCGCGCCAGGGGCAACCTCGTGGAGGCGGCGAACCTGTACGCCGTGGCGTACCAGCTCGACCCCAAGAACGAGCTGTACCGAATCCGGCATGAGGAGACCGCCCGGGCCGTGGCGCGGCGCCAGCATCCCGATCCCGTGGCCCAGCGTCGCGCTCAGTCGGTGGCGCCGCTCGTGGCGGCCTCGGTCGTGCTGCTGGCCTGCGTCTACCTCGTCCTGGCCAAGGAGAGCCCGATTCTGGAGCATCTGCCGCCCGTCAGCACGTGGACCCTGGGCACGGCGGTGATGTCGTTCCTCAGCGGCATCGCGATCGGAGCGAGCCTGCTGGTAGGAGGCTATCTCGACCGCTTCCAATCCTCGCTGACGACCACCGTGGGCCGCCTGTCGCCGAACTTGGCGCTCGCTTCGGTGGCGGTGGTGAACTTCTGGCTCGCCGCGCTGTTGTACGTCGCCCTGGGCCTGTCGCAGGGGGCGTTCAACCGCTCCACGAGCCGCCTGGTGGGAGCGGTGGGCGCCGCCACGCTGTTCCTGAGCCTCGCCGCGGCCGTGTCCGATCCGATCAGCGGATGGCAGGTCCTCCTGTGGGCGGGGAATCTGGTGTACGTGGGGGCGGTCTGCGGGTGGATGGTCGCGGACGCCCTGGCCGACGCGTGACTTCGCGTCGCCCGTCTTGTACACTGGGGGTCGGAAGATGGCACTCTCCGAACGAATCGCACGCCTGAGGCAGCAATCGCTGGACGCTGTGCCGACGATCTCGGCCGAGCGCGCCGTGCTCCTCACCCGCTCGTACCGAGAGACCGAGGGCCAGAACCTCTCCCCCGCGATGCGGCACGCCCTGGCGTTCCAGAAGGTCCTGGAGGAGAAGACGATCTGGATCGGCGAGGGCGAGCTGATCGTCGGCGAGCGAGGGCCCAGACCCAAGGCGACCCCCACCTATCCCGAGGTGTGTTGCCACACCGCCGAGGACCTGGACACGCTGCACACCCGGCCGATCACCAGCTACAAGGTGCCTGAGGAGGACCGGCGCGCGCTCGTCGAGGAGGTGCTTCCCTATTGGCAGGGCCGGACGCAGCGCGAGCGGATCTTCGCCGCGATGGAGCCGGAGTGGCTCGACGCGTTCGAGGCCGGAGTGTTCACGGAGTTCATGGAGCAACGGGCGCCCGGGCACACGGTTCTGGACGACAAGATCTACCGCCGCGGCCTGCTGGACTTCCGCGCCGAGATCGACCGCCGGCTGGAGGGGTCCTGCGAGCCGGACCAGGCCGAGGAGCTGCGGGCGATGCGCGTTTGCATCGATGCGGTGATCCGCTTCGCCGAGCGACACGCGGAGCTGGCCGAGCGGCTCGCCGAGCAGGAGCCCGACCCGGCGCGGCGCGGGGAGCTGCTGCGCATCGCGGCCAACTGCCGCAGGGTTCCCGCCCACGCCCCCCGCGACCTGTGGGAGGCGCTCCAGATGTACTGGTTCATCCACCTGGGGGTGATCACCGAGTACAACACCTGGGACTCCTTCAACCCCGGCCGGCTGGACCAGCACCTGTGGCCGTTCTACGAGCGGGGCCTCGCCGAGGGAACCCTCACCGAGGAGCAGGCGCGCGAGCTGCTCCAGGCCTTCTGGGTCAAGTTCAACAACCAGCCCGCCCCGCCCAAAGTGGGCGTCACCGCGCAGGAGAGCGGCACCTACACCGACTTCTGCCTGATCAACGTCGGCGGGGTCAAGCCGGACGGCTCGGACGCCGTCAATCCCATGACCTACCTGATCCTGGACGTGATCGAGGAGATGAGGCTGCTCCAGCCCAGCTCCATGGTCCAGATCAGCAAGAAGAACCCGGACCGGTACATCGACCGCGCGCTGCGCATCGTGCGGACCGGGTTCGGCCAGCCCTCGCTGTTCAACACCGACGCGATCCTGCAGGAGCTGCTGCGCCAGGGCAAGGACATCGTGGACGCCCGGTGCGGAGGGGCCAGCGGCTGCGTGGAGGCCGGGGCGTTCGGCAAGGAGGCGTACATCCTGACCGGCTACCTGAGCCTGCCCAAGGTGCTGGAGATCGCGCTGAACGACGGCGTGGACCCGCTGACGGGCAAGCGCCTCGGCCCCAGCACCGGCGACCCGCGGTCCTTCGAGACGTTCGACGAGCTGTTCGCGGCATTCGAGACGCAGCTGAGGCACTTCGTGGACGTCAAGATTCGCGGCAACGACGCCATCGAGCGACTGTATGCCGAGCATCTGCCCGCGCCGTTCCTCTCGGTGCTGGTCGACGACTGCATCGCGAAGGGCAAGGACTACCACGCCGGGGGCGCCCGGTACAACACCAGCTACATCCAGGGGGTCGGCCTAGGGACGATCACGGACAGCCTCGCCGCCATCCGGTGCCACGTCTACCAAAAGCGGACGCTGAGCATGGGAGAGCTTCTGCAAGCGCTGGCCACCGACTTCGAGGACAACGAGCGGCTCCGGCTCCTGCTGGTCAACCGTTCGCCCAAGTACGGCAACGACGACGAGGAGGCGGACGAGTTGATGCGGCGGGTGTTCGAGGCTGCGTTCCGTTGCATCGACGGCAGGCCGAACCAGCGAGGCGGTCGCTACGGGCTGGACCTGCTCCCGACCACGAGCCACGTGTACTTCGGCAAGAAGATGGGGGCGTCGGCGGACGGACGCAAGGCGCACACGCCGCTCTCCGAGGGCGTCTCGCCGGTCCAGGGCGCCGACCGCAAGGGTCCGACGGCGGTGATCCGCTCCGTGGCCAAGATCGACCACGTGCGCACCGGAGGCACCCTCCTGAACCAGAAGTTCACCCCGGACCTGCTGCGCAACGACGAGGGGATCGCCAAGCTCCGCCAGCTGGTGCGCACCTATTTCAGCCTGGACGGCCACCACATCCAGTTCAACGTGGTCAGCGCGGACACCCTGCGCGCCGCGCAGAAGGATCCGGAGTCGTACCGCGGCCTGATCGTGCGCGTCGCCGGCTACAGCGACTACTTCCACGACATCGGTCCGGAGCTGCAGGAGGAGATCATCCGCCGGACCGAGCAGGTCGGCTTCTGAAGGGCGGGCTTGGGAGCGGGGCCTAGGCCTTGAGCGCCTCGGCCCCGCCGACCACCTCGAGGATCTCCTTGGTGATGCCGGCCTGCCTCTCGCGGTTGGCCTTCAGCGTCAGCGTCTGGATCATCTTGCCGGCGTTGTCGGTGGCGCTGGTCATCGCGCTCATGCGCGCGCCGTGTTCGCTGGCGGTCGCCTCGAGCAGCGCCTGCCACACCAGCGAGAGGAAGTAGCGCGGCAACAGCGTGTCCAAGAGGGTGGCCGCGTCGGGCTCGAACGCGAACTCGATCGCCGCCGAGTCCGCGGCCTGCTCGGGAGGCTCGATCGGCAGCAGCTGCACCACCTGGGGCACCTGACGGATCGCGGAGAAGAACTTGCTGTAGCAGACGAAGATCGCGTCCGTCTCGCCCTCCTCGAACATCCTGCGGGCGATCTGGGCGATCTCGACGGCGTCGGCGATCCGCGCCCCGGAGGTGGGGAGCGTGTGGGAGTGGACGATGTCGTAGCCGCGCTTGGCGAAGAACTGCGTGCCCTTCTTGCCGACCGTGATGAGAGTCGGCTCGCCTTCCTGCTGGGCCAAGAACTCCGAAGCCCGGCGGAGGAGGTTCGTGTTGTAGGACCCGCAGAGTCCGCGCTCGGCGGTGATCAGGATCAGCGTGTACCTCCCGATCTTTTCCGGGCGCTGGAGGAGAGGATGCGGGGGCAACTCCCCGCCGGCCGCCAGCGACTGCATGAAGCCCCGGAGCTTCTCGCTGTAGGGCCGAGCCTGCAGCACCCGGTCGGTGGCTCTCTTGAGGCGCGCCGCGGCGACCAGCTTCATCGCTCGGGTGATCTGCTGGATGTTCTTCGCGGTGCGGATGCGCGACCGGATCTGCTTCAGCGTCGCCATGGGATCACCGAATCGTCAGAGGCCCTTGCGGAACGCGTCGAGCGCCTCGGCGCAGGCCTTCCGAAGCTTCTCCTCGTTCTCCTTCGAGAGCTCCTTGGTCCTCTTCATGCCCTCGATCACGTCGGGGTACGCGGAGTGCACGTGCTGGAGCAGCTCCTTCTCGTAACCGGCCACCTGCTCGTTGGAGAGCTCGTCGAGGAAGCCGTTCGTGCCCGCGAACACGGCGATCACGGTGTCGATCGCGTCGTACGGCGTGGCGAGGTCCTGCTTGAGCAGCTCGGTGAGCCGCTGGCCGCGGATCAGCTGCATCTGCGTCGCCCGGTCTAGGTCGCTGGCGAACTGGCTGAACGCCTGCACGTCGCGGAACTGCGCCATCTCGATCTTGAGCCGCCCGGCGACGGACTTCATCGCCTTGATCTGCGCGTTGCCTCCGACGCGGCTGACCGAGATGCCGACGTTGATGGCCGGCCGGATGCCCGCGAAGAACAGGTCCGGCTCCAGGTAGATCTGCCCGTCGGTGATCGAGATCACGTTGGTGGGGATGTAGGCGGACACGTCCCCCTGCTGGGTCTCGATGATCGGGAGGGCCGTGAGCGAGCCGCCGCCCTTCTCGTCCGACAGCTTGGCCGCGCGCTCCAGCAGGCGGCTGTGCAGGTAGAACACGTCGCCCGGGTAGGCCTCGCGGCCCGGCGGGCGGCGCAGGAGCAGCGACAGGGCGCGGTAGGCCTGCGCGTGCTTGGAGAGGTCGTCGTACACCGCCAGGGCGTGCATGCCGTTGTCGCGGAAGTACTCGCCGATCGCGCACCCGGCGAAGGGCGCCAGGTACTGCATGGCGTTCGAGTCGGCCGCGCTGGCCACCACGACGGTCGTGTACTCCATCGCGCCGTAGCGCTCGAGCATGTCGACCACCCGAGCCACGTTGGCCATCTTCTGTCCGACGGCCACGTAGATGCAGTACACCGGGCTCTCGCCGGGCTGGTGCGTGTACTTCTGGTTGAGGATCGTGTCCACGCAGATGGCGGTCTTGCCGGTCTGGCGGTCGCCGATCACCAGCTCGCGCTGGCCGCGGCCGATGGGGATCATCGCGTCCACGGCTTTGATTCCAGTCTGCAGGGGCTCCTTCACCGGCTGGCGCTCCACGACGCCCGGCGCGACCGTCTCGAGCCTGCGGAAGTCGGACGCCGCGATCGGACCCTTGCCGTCGATCGGCTGGCCCAGCGCGTTCACGACGCGACCGAGCATGGCCTTGCCGACCGGGATCTGGATGATGCGCCCGGTCTCGCGGACGGGGTCGCCCTCCTTGATGGACGTGTCGTCGCCGATGATGACGGCGCCGATGCTGTCCTCCTCGAGGTTCAGAGCGAGGCCCATGACGCCCCCGGGGAACTCCAGGAGCTCGCCCATCTGGCAGTCGGGGAGGCCGTACACGCGGGCGATGCCGTCGCCGACCTGCAGGACGGTTCCCTCGTGGCCGATCTCCGGCCCGCGCTCGAAGCTCTGGAGCTCCTGCTCGAGAATGGCGGTGATTTCTTCAGGACGAATGGGCATGGTGGGTTCAGACCTGTCTCAAAACGTCGTACTCGAGAATGCGGCGCAACCTCTGGAGAGACCCGCGGACGCTGCCGTCGAAGACCGTGTTGTCGATCGCCACGCGCACCCCGCCGAGGAGCGACGGGTCCACCGCGAAGCTGGGCTCGATCCGCTTGCCGACGCGCCGCTCGAGGCTGCGCACCAGCGCGTCGCGCTCCTGCGCCCCGAGCTCCTCCGCCGAGGCCACCTGCGCGAAAACGACCCGCTCGCTCTCCCGCCGCAGGGTTCGGAACTCCTCCGCCACCTGCGGCAGCTCGGCCTGCCTGCCCTTGCGCAGCATCAGGCCCAACAGCGCGAAGGTCAGCGGATGGGCCTGACCCTGCAGCCGGGTGGACAGCAGGCGGACCTTGGCGTCGCGCCCGAGCTTGGGCGTCAGGAGGAAGTCGCGGAAGGCGCCGGGGTGCTCGAAGAGCTCCGCCAGCGCGCCCAAGTCCGCCTCGACCGCCTGCACGGCGCCCACCTTCTGGGCCGCGGAAAACGCGGCGCGGGCGTAGCGCTTGGCGATGCGGGCGTCCATGTCAGCCTGCGGCCTCCACCTTCTCGATGAACTCGCTCACGAGCTTGCGGTTCTGCTCGCTGTCGAAGTTGGCGCCGACGACCTTCTCGGCCGCGGCGAGCGACAGGTCGACCACCCGCAGCTGCAGCTCGGCCAGCACCTTCTGCCGCTCGCGCTCGATGTCCTCTCGGGCGCGGGCCAGCAGCTCTTCGGCCCTCTCGGCGGCCTCGGCCATCAGCTGGGTCCGCATCTGCTGGGCCTCGCGGATCTGCTGCTGGATCTGGGCGCGCGCGTCGGCCTCCGTCTGCGCGATCCTCTCCTCGTACTCCGACCGCAGCCGGGCCATCTCGCTCCGAAGCTCCTCGGCCTCGCTGAACGTCCTCTCCAGCTGCGTGTTGCGCTCCTGGATGGCCGCCTCCAACGGGGCGATGTAGAAGAACCGGATGATCGGAAACAGGATCAGGAACACGCCGATGGTGGCCGCGGTGATGCCGAGGTCCAGCGGGATCCCCTGCTTCTCCAGCGTGTGCTGGAACGAGAGCCAAGGAATCTCGGCCGCGTGCAGCGACAGGTAGTAGCCGCCCGCCATCAGCACCAGGCCGACGACCGTCCGAAGAACGGCGGCGGCTGGCGATCCGTTTCGTGCGCTAGGGTTCGGCGTGCTCATGGGTTGCGCCCTTCGAGAAAGGAGGGACGGGACGCCGGCGAAGGGAGACCCCCCGACGGCACCCCGGCCCCGATCCGAGCTACTGGCCGGCAGGCGCGCTCTGCGCCGCGGGCGCCGCCGGGGCCTGCGTCTTCAGGTTGCCCGCGCCGACGAACACGGTGAGCAGGAACACCAGCTCGACGAAGGCCAGCGCGATCAGCATGGCGACCTGCAGCTTGCTGATCGCCTCCGGCTGGCGGGACATGGCCTGCAGGGCCGAATAACCGATCAGGCCCAGGCCGATGGCGACTCCGAGCGCGGCGATACCAAGACCGATGACGTCCATTTGTTTCTGCTTCTCCTCCGATGCGATGCTTTCGATCGTTGCGAACCGAATCCTTCTGAAAACCGCGGGCTACGCGTGGGCCGGCGCGTGCGACTCCTCGCCGTGCTCCTCCTCGTGGTGCGTGACGAGCGACAGATAGACGCAGGTGAGCAGCGTGAAGATCAGCGCCTGCACCACCACCGTCAGCAGCTTGATGGGCAGCAGGAACTCCCCGACCGGGATCAGGAGGGACTGGCCGAGCGGGTTCATGGCCGCGACGGCCTCGTGCCCCCCGTGGATGTTGCCGTAAAGTCGCAGGCTGAGCGACACGTTCTTCATGATCTCGGAGACGACCTCGATCACGAAGATCACGGGGGAGACCAGCAGCGCCAGCACCCCGCCCAGCTGGGGCCCCGCGAAGTGTCGCAGGTGGCCCAGAAGGCCGTGCGCCCTCACGCCCTCGACCTGCACGTAACCCACCGCAAGCAGCGCCATCCCGAGGTTGAAGCTCAGGTTCCCGGTGGGCGAGAACCCGAAGAACAGCGCCACCAGGTTGCCGACGAAGATCACCAGCCAGAGCGTGGCGATGAACGGAACGTACTTGCGACCGTGCGCGCCGATGATGGACAGGCACATCCCTTCAAGGAACAGGTAGAGCTGCTCGGCGAGCATCGCGAAGAGTTGCCTCCGAACGGCCATCGACGAGTCGTCGGCCCGGCCGATCAGCTCCAGAACGCCCAGCAGCTCTCCGCCTGCTTCCAGCGGATGGAGGCTGGCCGGCCCCGGGCTGAGATAGCACAGTCGTGCTTCGAGATCCCTCGTCAGCAGGTGCTCGGCGACGCTCGGCACAAACAGGCTCCTGCGGGTCTCAGCGACCAGCTCGGCGGCGCAGCAGGGCCCGCCGGGAACGTGGAGCCGCTCCAGCGCGCGGCAGGCTTGCCGGTTCGCGCCCATCGCGCCCTCGAGGGCGTACTCCCCCGGCGTCTCGGTTCGGACCCACAGCAGGGCGCAGGCCAGCTCCGCGACCGACGCCAGCTCGAACACCGCGGCCTTCGCCATCGCCTCGACGGACGGGTTCATCGCGATCGCCTGGCTGAGGCGGCGGAGGGCTTCGGCGGTCATGCGATGGCGGTCGGCGAGGGCCAGCGCCGACTGCTCGGCGGCGGCGTTGGTCACCAGCACCAGCGCCTCGCGCTCGCCGCCCCAGTCCAGCGGGGCGGCGTGGTACCGCAGGCCGTCGAGGTGGAGGGATCCCGGCGTGCCCTGCAGGGCGCCCTGCACGAGCGGCCCGATCTCGGTCGTGAGCGCCGACCGCTTCGCGCCCAGGCACGGGCTTCTTGCCGCCAGCCCCCAGAGGCTGCGGGCGTATCCCAAGGCGTCCAGCAGGGCTACTCCGGCTTGGGCGGGGTCCAGCGCGCTGAGGAAGGCGGGCTCCGGCAGGTCGAGCACCAGCTCGGACCCGTCGCGCAACTGGAGGCGCACGGGAAAGCCTGCCAGACCTTCCCGCTTCCGGTCCTCGACGGTTCGCACGCCGGAGGCCCGCAGAATCTCCTCCAGGCGGCGGGCTTCGGATGGCTCGCTCACTGCCTCAAGGGAATGATCGGTGCTGGGCCGGGCGGTCCTCACGGGATACTTGCAGGGTCGGCCGGAGCGTAAGATGTTCGTGTGAAGCGCCTGTGGCCGGTCGTCTCCGTGGTCGTCGTGGCTCTGCTCGCCGGGTGCGGCGGCGGTGGAGGAGGCGGCGGCGGCCGAACCGTCTCGGACTTCGTCTACAGCACCGACTGGGTTGCGGGATCGGCGGGACCCACGGGGCAGTCCCAGAGGATCGCCCTGCTGGACGCCGACGGCGTCGTGCGGTGGGAGGCGGTGGTCAACCGCGCGGTCGACGGCGTGCAGGCCCAGCCGCTGGCCTCGGTGCCGACGGGCAGCTTCCGGCTGGTGGCCGAGCTGTACAGCGAGCGCGACGCGGCCGGCGCGCAGACCGGACGGCTCTCGGCACAGGTCGAGATCGCGGCCAAGGGGACGTTCCAAACGGCGGTCGGCGCGCCCCCGGCGTCGCTGCGGATGCAGCCGACCGCGCTCACGCTCAAGGCGCCCGCCTCCGCCAGGCTGATCGCGACCCCCTTGGCCGCCGACCAACGCCCGGTGTTCGTGGCGTCCGACTCTCTGGCGTGGGGCTCCTCCTCGCCTTCGGTGGCCTCCGTGGATGAGGAGGGCATCGTGCAGGCCCTCAGCGCCGGCGAGGCGCAGATCGAGGCCCGCCACGTTCCCACCGGCCTGTCGGCGAGCGTTCCGGTCGTCGTAAACCCCGCGTCGGCCGAGCGGACCAAGTGGACCATCCTCGTGTTCCTGAACGCCGCCAACGACCTGGCCGAGTTCAGCGTGAAGGACGTGAACGAGATGGAGCGCGCCGCGCAGAACCCGCAGGTGCGGGTCGTCGTGCAGTGGAAGCTGGATCCGTCGTACCTGACGTCGGGCGGATTCCGAGGCACGCGGCGCTACCTGATCAAGCCGGACACCTCCTCGTCCATCCGCAGCGAGCTGGTGCAGGACCTCGGCGAGCGCGTGGACATGGGTCGGGCGACCACCCTGCGGGACTTCCTGCAGTGGGGGATGGAGAACTATCCCGCCGACCGGTACGCGCTGATCGTATGGAACCACGGCAACGGTTGGCTCCGGTCGGCGACGGCTGCGGGTAGCCGTGCGATCAGTTACGACGACCTCACCGGCAGCGCCATCCAGGTGTGGCAGCTCGGCTACGCCCTGCAGGGGAGGCGGTTCGACTTCATCGCTTGGGACGCCAGCCTGATGCAGATGCTGGAGGTGGCCTACGAGGTGCGTGGGTTCACCGACTTCGTGATCGGGAGCGAGGAGAGCCCGCCGGGCGACGGCTACCCCTACGATGCGGTGCTGCGGAGGTTCCGCGACGATCCCGACGCGCCGACCGAGACGCTCGCTCGCTCGTTCGTGGACGCGATGCTGGACGAGACCAGCTATTCGAACCGGAAGATCACGCAGAGCGTGCTGCGGACGTCCGCCCTCGCCGAGCTGGCGCGGTCCGTGGACGTGCTCGGCGCGGCGCTGGCCTCGAGCGCTTCGCAGTTGGACTCCGCCATGGCGCGGGTGCGGGCCGCCACGCAGGCCTACTCGCCGAGCGACTACCGACACTTCTACGACCTGCTGGGCTTGGCCAGGAACCTGGAGGACTCCGTCACGATTCCAGCGATCGTCGCGGCCGCGGGAGACGTGCGGCGCGCGGTGCAGGCCGCCGTGGCCTACGAACGCCACAACGCGCTGTCCCCCGGCAGCAACGGCGTGTCGATCGACCTCACTCCCAAGGACCGATGGAGCGCGTCCGGGCTGGCGGACTACCGCCGCCTTCAGCTGGCGGCCGACACGCGCTGGGACGAGTGGCTCGCGGTGGCGCCCTAGAGGCTCCAACAAGAAGGAAGGGCC
>DPBN01000315.1 GCA_003516955.1 Armatimonadota bacterium
GCTGGGCTGGCTCGCCGGCGCGTGGGTCGTGCTGCAGGGGCTGGGCGGCGCGGGGCAGGCCGGCGGAACGTCCTTCTGGTCGCACCTGGGCGGGTTCGCCGCAGGGCTGGCCTCTGGCTTCGCGCTCCGGCTTCCCAAGCTGGCGGAGGTGCAGTTCGGCCACGAGGCGCTGGAGCGGCTCAACGACCGTGGCCCGTTCGCGGTGCTGCAGGCAGCGCGGGAGATGCTCCGGAGGCACCCGGACGACCCCGGGGCCCTTCGGCAGCTGGCTGAGGCCGCCCGCAGCCTGGGCGACACGGACCAGGAGCTGGACGCGCTGCTCCGACTGATCGACGTTCTGCCCGAAAGCCTGCAGGTCGAGCCGTTGCTCCGGCTCGGCTGCCTGAACGCCCTCGGAACGCTTCCCAGCCTCAGGAGAATGATGCTCGCCGACCGATTCCGCGACACCGAGCCCGGCCTCTCCGCCGCACTCTGGCGCAGCGTCGCTGACGGCCCGGCCGACGATCCCCAAGTGCCCGAGGCGCTGTTCGCCCTGGCCCTGAGCGAGCAGGGCGGTCCTTGGCTGGCCAGGCTCGCCCGCGACTTCCCCGTCCACCCCGTGACCGACCGCGCGCGCCTGAGGGGGATGCTGGGATGAAGCGGCGCTGGCACGATGCCAAGCCCAGGATCCTTGGGACGATCCTGTACTACGTCCTGCGCATGCTGGTCGCGCCGCTCCGTCTGCGCATCGTACGGCTGGAGGGGTCCCCGGAGCCGGGAACGCCCGCGATCCCCTGCATGTGGCACGGGCGCACGGTGATTCCCGCCGGACGCAAGGTCTGGAAGATGCCCGTCTCGGTGATCATCAGCCACAGCCGGGACGGCGAGATGCAGGCCACGATCTACCGCAAGCTCGGCTACGACATCATCCGCGGCAGCACCGGCCGGGGAGGCGCAAGGGCTGCGGTGGAGGCCATCCGGGCCCTCAAGAACGGTGCGACGCTGGCCCTCACCCCCGACGGGCCCCGCGGCCCCAGCGGCGTGGTGCAGGAGGGGATCGTGTTCCTGGCGCACAAGTCGGGGAGGCCGCTCGTGCCGCTCGGCGTGTCGTGCCGGCCGCGGATCCTCGCGAAGTCGTGGGACCGCTACCTGATCCCCATCCCGTTCGGCAGAGCCGTGGTGGTGATCGGCCGGGCCATCACCGTGCCGCCCGGCGCCGACGCGGATACCTTGGAGCGCGTCCGCCTGGAGCTGCAAGAGGCGCTGCACGATTGCGAGCGGCAGGCGGAGCGGATGCTGGGATACTGAAGGCATGCGGCTGTTCGACACCCACTGCCACCTGAACATGGCCGACGCCTTTCCCGAGCCAAACGAGGCGATCGAGGCGTCCTTCGCCGCGGGAGTCACCCAGCTGCTGGTGGTGGGCATCGACCTTCCGTCCAGCCGCCGAGCCGTGGAGATCGCCGACCGCTGGGAGGGCGTGTACGCGAGCGTGGGCCTGCATCCGACCGAGGCCGGGTCGTGGGGACGGCCAGCCGCCCGGGAGCTGGTCGACCTGGCCAAGCACCCCAAGGTCATCGCCTGGGGGGAGTGCGGCTTGGACTATCACTGGATGACCGCACCCGCGGAAGTCCAGCGCGAGTGCCTTCTGGAGCAGCTCCATCTGGCGGCGGACCTCGAGCTGCCGGCCGTGCTGCACTGCCGCGACGCGCACCGCGACCTGCTCGGTCTGCTCCAGAGCCTGGACGCCCCTCCGCCCGTTCTCCTGCACTGCTTCTCCGGCGACGCCGCGGACGCCCGGCGAGCGCTGGCTCTCGGCTGCCTGCTCGGCTTCGACGGCCCGTTGACGTACCGCCGCAACGCGGCGCTGCGCGAGCTGGTGGCCTCGCTGCCGCGCGAGCGCGTGGTGCTGGAGACCGACAGCCCGTTCCTCGCTCCCGAGCCTCACCGGGGAAAGCCGAACAGCCCGGCGTGGCTTCCGCTGATCAATGCCAAGCTCGCCGAGGTGTGGGGCGTCGACCCCGAGGAGGCCGCCGAGGTCACCACGGCCAACGCCCGCCGCTTCTTCGGGCTGCCCTGACTCCTTGGGGTAAAACGCGCCCATGGGCGACATCCAGGACCGCGTTTTCAACTTCTCGGCTGGTCCCAGCGTGCTCCCCGTCGAGGTGCTCCAAGAGGCCCAGGCCGACCTTCTGAACTGGAAGGGCTGCGGCATGAGCGTCATGGAAATGAGCCATCGGGGCAAGGCCTTCCAGAGCATCATCGACCAGGCCGAAGCCGACCTGCGCGCCCTTCTGGGCATTCCTGAGAGCTACAAGGTGCTGTTCCTGCAGGGCGGCGCCAGCCTGCAGTTCTCCATGGTGCCGATGAACCTCCTGCACCCCGGCGAGACGGCGGACTACGTGGTCACCGGCTCTTGGGGCAAGAAGGCGCTGCAGGCCGCCAAGCTCGTGGGCTCCACGAAGTGCGTGTGGGACGGCAAGGAGACCAACTACGACCGGCTGCCCGATCTGTCCGGGCTGTCCTTCACCGAGGGCGCAGCGTACATCCACGTGACGAGCAACGAGACCATCCAGGGAGTGGAGTTCCAGTCCGACCCGGATCTGCCCGCCCCGGTGGTCTGCGACATGTCCAGCGACATCCTCTCGCGGCCGGTGGACGTCGCGAAGTACGCCCTGATCTACGCCGGGGCGCAGAAGAACATGGGGCCTGCGGGCGTCACCGTGGTGATCCTCCGCGAGGATCTGCTCGCCCGGACCCCGGAGAACTTCCACCCCATGCTCGACTATCGGCTCCAGGCCGAGAACGCCAGCCTCTACAACACCCCGCCCTGCTGGTGCATCTACATCTGCGGGCTGGTGTACCAGCACCTGCTGAAGAACGGCGGCCTGCAGGCCGCGCTGGAGCGCAACCGCCGCAAGGCGGCGATCGTGTACGACGCGATCGACCGATCGGGCGGCTTCTACAAGGGCCACGCGCAGAAGGAGTGCCGCTCGCTGATGAACGTCACCTTCACGCTCCCCAACGAGGAGCTCACCAAGGCCTTCCTGGAGGGCGCCAAGGCGCACAAGCTCGACGGACTGAAGGGACACCGCTCCGTCGGCGGGTCCCGCGCCAGCATCTACAACGCGTTCCCCGAGGAGGGCTGTCGCGTGCTCGCCGAGTACATGGACGACTTCGCGAAGAAGAACGGCTGATCCGTCGGCGGGCGCACCGTCGCGGCCGGGCGGCCCAACCGATC
>DPBN01000185.1 GCA_003516955.1 Armatimonadota bacterium
GAGAGGACTCGAACCTCCGACCTACAGGTCCGCAACCTGTTGCTCTATCCACTGAGCTACGAGCGCGCAGACGAAGGAAGTATACCACGAGCGGGTCAGATGCCTGGCAACCCCAGCACCGCCTCCCACTCCTCCTCCGTCACCGGAAGAACGCTGAGTCGCTGGCCTTTGCGGCACACCTCCATGCCGCCCAGCAGGGGGTGCGCCTTCAGCTCCGACAGGGGGACGACGCGCGCGAAAGCCCGCACGAACTGGACGTCCACTGCGAGCCACCGCGGGCGATCGGGCGACGACTTGGGGTCGAAGTAGGGGCTCTCCGGGTCGAACTGAGTCGGATCGGGGTAGGCCTCGCTCACCACCTCCATGATTCCGGCGATGCCGGAGGGATTGGCGTTCGAGTGGTGGAAGAAGGCCGTGTCGCCCGGCCGGACCTCGTCGCGGAGGCGGTTGCGCACCAGATAGTTCCGGCAGCCCTCCCACATCGAGCGGCCGTCTCTCCGCAGATCCTCGATCGAGTAGACCGAGGGCTCGGACTTCATCAGCCAGCGGCGCATGGCGAGAGTTTGGCAAAAAAGCGGGCCCGGTCCTGTGATCGGCCGGGCCCAACCCTTAGGAGGTTATCCTTCCGCCGGCGGAACGAAACGCTCCCGCAGAACGATGTCGCCGTTCACGGCGCTCACGTCCACGGACCCGGTTCCGTCGCCGAGCCGGCCAGTCAGCCGCTGGCCTTCCTTCGTCTGTTCGAGCAAATCGATCTCGGAAACCACGTCGCCCCGGAGCGTGGAGAGCGCGACGCGGCAGTCGGAACCGCCAGGCAACGATACCCGCACGTCCCCGTTCACTGTTCGGATGTTCACCGTCCCGCACACAGGCGACTCGAAGTCCACACTCACGTCTCCCGTCACGGCCTCCAGCGAAACCGTGCGGCCGTCGAACTCGGCGACGTTGACGTCGCCGCTGGCGACCCGGGCGTTCAGCGAACCCGACGAGGTCCTCACCAGCACGTCGCCGGACTTCGACTCGAGATCCAGGTCCGACGACCGGCACTCCTCCACCAGGATGTCCCCGTTGGTCGTTCGCAGCTCCACCCGACCCTCCAGGCCGCGGACTCGCACGTCGCCCGACGTCGTGGACGCTCGGCAGCCGGACCCCGTGCCTTCGACGCGAACGTCGCCCGAGATCGTTCGGACCTCGACCGGCGCACGGCCCGCCACATGCAGCTCGAACTCCACCGAGGCGCCGGGCTCCTCGGGCGCCTTCACCAGAACGCAGGTTTCGGACTCCTCGATCACCAGATCCAAGGCCTTGGCCTTCTCGGTCGCGTCGGTTGAGTCCGTCCCGCCGACCCTGATCTTGGCGACCACGCGGCCTTCCTCGGCGCCGCCGAGCACGCGGACGTCGCCGGACCGCGTCTCAACGACCACCGTCTTCCCGTCCGGCACCTGCAGCGGCAGCTCGATGGTCCGCTCCGAATGGCTCCCGAAGAGCCCTCCTTTGGCGCGGATCTCCTCCACGGTGGTCTTGACGGCCTCCACAGCCTTCTTGGCGGACTCGCGAACCTGGCCCGCGACCTCCTTCCAGTTGACCGACGTGGAGACGTCCTTGCCGATGCTCTCTACCAAGTCGACCAAGTTCGAGAAGGGGTCCTTGTGCTCGCGAGGCGGCCTCGGGGGCTCCGGGGGCTTGGGCGGCTCGCCCGCGGAGTCCTCGGAAGTCTCCGTGCCCGACCTGGTCGGCTCGCCGCTCTCTGAGAACGCGGCGATCAGTTCCGCCCCGTCCTCCGGCGTCAACTTGCCCTCTTGAACCAAACGCATGATGCGTGCGATCTCTTCCTTCATTTCCGTTCCTTTCCCTTGAGGAGGGCCTTCGCCTCCTCGGCCGTGATCTCACCCCGCTCCAGCTGGTCGAGGATCTCTCGCTTCCGCTCCAGGTCCTCCTTCCCTTGCGTCGCCCTCGACTCCCGGACGGGCTGGAGCCCCAGGGACTCGAGCAGCGCGTCCAACCTCGAGCGGACGGTCGGATAGCTGACGCCGAGCTCCCTCTCCACGCAGGAGAGCACGCCCCTGCATCGCAGGAACACCTCCAGGAAGCGGGTCATCTCGGCATCGATCCTTGCGAACCGTGGAATCTCGAAGCGCCCCCGGATCACCACCCCGCTCTCCTCGCACGAGAGCTCGCTGATGTAGAGCGGCGCGCCCGAGACCGGATCCCTGTGGGGCATCTGGTAGAGCTTGCTCATGCCACCACTCTACAACATCCTTCAAGCGATGTCAAGCTTTTTGGGTCTTTTTCGAAATTCAGATCTCATATTCCTGTGTATCGTTCGGTATAGGCTTGGCCGTCCCGCTCGCTGCGGCACCGGACGGTAGACTGCCCCTCCATGCCGAACGCATTGGAACGACTGAAGCAGAAGACGACCGACCTCAGGGCCCTCGAGGCGGCCATGGGGCTCCTCAACTGGGACCAGCAGTGCTACATGCCCAAGGGAGGCGCGAAGGCCCGCGCCCTCCACCTCTCGGTCCTGAGCCGGATGCACCACGAGCAGTTCACAAGCACGGAGATGGGCGATCTCTTGGCGCAGGCCGCGGAGGAGGCCGAGCCGGGCTCTACCGACGAGGCCATGGTCCGCGTCGTGAAGCGGGACTACGACCTCGCGACCAAGCTTCCGAGCGAGCTGGTTATGGAGCAGGCCAGGCTCGCCGCTGAGGGCCACGAGGTCTGGGTCGAAGCCCGCGCCAACAACGACTTTCCGCGCTTCGCTCCCATCCTGCGGAGGGTCTTCGATCTCAGCAAGCGCGTCGCCGAGTGCCTCGGCTACCAGGACCACATCTACGACGCGCTGCTCGATCTTTACGAGGAGGGAGCCACGAGGGCGGACTGCCTGGCGATGTACGAGGCCCTCAAGGCGGAGACGGTGCCGCTCGTCCACGCGATCGCGTCTCGTCCGCAGAACGACGACTCGTTCCTCTATGGCGAGTGGGACGTCGAGCGGCAGCGCGAGTTCACCCTGAAGCTCGTTCGGGCGATCGGGTTCGATCTGGAGCGAGGCCGCCAGGACGTGGCCGCGCACCCGTTCTGCACCGGATGGTCCGTCGGCGACGTGCGCATCACGACCCGCTTCGGCTCGTACCTGCCCAGCGCGATCTTCGGCTCGCTACACGAGGCCGGCCACGGCCTGTACGAGCAGAACTCGCCGGAGGAGTGGGACCAGACGCCCCTGGCCGGCGGGGTTTCCATGGCCCTCCACGAGAGCCAGTCCCGCACCTGGGAGAACCTGGTCGGTCGCAGCCGAGCCTTCTGGGTGCGCTTCCTGCCGGAGCTGCAGCAGGCGTTCCCCGCCTTCGCCGGCGTCGACCTGGACCGGTTTTACAGGGGCGTCAACAGGGTACAGCCATCGTTGATCCGCGTCGAGGCCGACGAGGTGACGTACAACCTGCACACCCTGGTGCGCTTCGAGATCGAGTGCGACGTGCTCACCGACCGGCTCTCCGTGGACGACATCCCGGAGGCGTGGAACGCGAGGTACGAGCAGTACCTCGGCATCCGACCACCGAACGACGCCCAAGGATGCCTGCAGGACGTCCACTGGTCCGGCGGAATGGTCGGCTACTTCCCTACCTACACGATGGGCAACATCCTGAGCTTCCAGTTCTGGGAGCTGCTAACCCGCGACCTCGGCGACCCCTATGAGAGGATCGCCCGCGGCGAGTTCGCGCCGATCCTCGGTTGGCTTCGAGAGAAGATCTACAGCCAGGGTCGCCGCTACACGCCCAAGGAGCTTGTGCGGCGCGTGACCGGCGGCGGCATGGATCCGAGGCCCTATGTGGAGGGGCTCAAGCGGAAGTACTCCGAGGTCTACGGCCTCTAGGAGCGCGTGGCAGGAGCGCCCCGAGCCCTGAACGGCCGCGGCGCTCCTCATGGTCCCGACGGGAGACTACGACGCCGGGGCGAACTGCTCCATGTAGCGCAGGCAGCACGCCCGCGCCCTCGCGCGGATCCGGTTGATGTAGGCCGCGCGCTCGGTGGGCGAGATCGCCCCGCGCGCGTCCAGCAGGTTGAACACGTGCGAACACTTGAGCGCTAGGTCGAACGCCGGATACACGAGAGCCATGGGCCCGCGGTGCGGATCGCCCGGGGACCTGCCCTCGGCCCCTGCCGCCGTGAGGATGCCGTTGTCGTCGTCCCACCGAACGGGCGTCTCGATCACCCTCTTGGACTCGGCCTCGAACATCTCGAACAGCCGGAACAGCATCTCGGTGGACGCCACCTCGAAGTTGTACACGTTGTTCTGCATCTCGAGCTGCCACTCGGCGGCTCGGTAGCTCAGCGTGTCGCACCACTGCAGGTCCGTCCAGAACGAAGACTGGCGGTTGAGCATGAGGCACAGCCGCTCCGGACCGTAGGTGATTTCCGCGCACACGGGATTGCACTCGATGCCGCCCATCTGCTGGAAGAAGGTGAACTGGGTGATCTCCGTCCCGTCCAGCCAGACCTCCCAGCCGACGCCGCTGGCGCCCAGCGACGGCGACTCCCAGTCGTCCTCCACCAGCCGAACGTCGTTCTTCCTGGTGTCGAAGCCCAGCGCATTCAGGGATCCCATGTATCGGTCCACCACGTCGTCCGGGCTGGGCTTCAGGATCACCTGATACTGGTAGTAGCGCTGGCTTCGCATCGGGTTGCGCGTGTAGCGGCCGTCGGCGGGTCTCCGGCTCGGCTGCACGTAGGCCACGTTCCAAGGATCCGGCCCAAGAGACCTCAGGGCCGTGGCGGGGTGCATCGTGCCCGCCCCGACCTCCACGTCGTAGGGCTGCAGAATGGCGCACCCCTGCGACGCCCAGTAGTCGTCCAACCGCCGGATCAGTTCTTGGAACGTCATCTTGAGCGCCAGTTTACTCGCCCTGTCGCCTATCCTGACTCCCGCGCCGGCTAAGCACTCTCAAGTATGATTACGTGGGTATGTCACGCTATCGCATCGACATTCTTTGCACCGACCGTGGCCACCCTGTCTGGCCCCACTTGGAGCGATGGATGCAGGACCATGGACGTCGGCATACCGTGCGCCTGCTCTCCGATCCTCAGGACCTTCGCTCTGGTGACATCCTCTTCCTGATCTCGTGCACCCGCATCCTCCCACCGAGCCTTCTGCAGAACTACCGCAAGGCTCTCGTTTGCCACGCCAGCGACCTTCCCAAAGGGCGGGGCTGGTCGCCGTGGGTCTGGGACGTCCTCCGTGGAGCTCCGGAGATCTGCGTCACGCTCCTCGAAGCCGCTGAGGAGGTGGACAGCGGACCCATCTGGTTCAAGGAGAGGTTCCGCCTCCAAGGCCACGAACTCGCCGACGAAATCCAACTAAGGCTGTTCCAGACGGAGCTGAGGCTCATGGACCGGGCTGTGGAGGAGTTCGAAACCATCCAGCCGCAGCCCCAAACCTCGGAGGGGGCCAGCTTCTATCCCCGCCGCAGACCGGAGGACAGCCGGATCGACCCTCACGCCACCTTGGCCCAGTCGTTCGACGCGATCCGCATCGCGGACCCGCTCCGGTACCCGGCCTTCTTCGACTACCGGGGCTATCGGTACCGCATCCGCCTGGAGAAGGTTGGACCCGTGCAGGCCGCCGTAGAGGTGGACCCGCCGACGTCTGCGGATCGGGAGCCACACGAGGCCAAGGCCGCTCCCTGAGCCGCCGTCCGCGCATGGTACGCTACCGAAAGGCGGCCGAGGGAAATGTTCCGCGATCGTCGGCATGCGGGCGAGCTGCTCGCCGAGCGGTTGGAGGCCTCGGGGTGCCAGGCCGACCTGGTCCTCGGGGTGCCGCGCGGCGGCGTCGTGGTGGCCGAGCCGGTCGCCCATCGGCTCGGCGTGCCCCTCAACGTCGTCTTGGCGAAGAAGATCGGCCATCCCGCTCAGCCGGAGTTCGGCGTGGGAGCGGTTGCCGAGGACGGAAGCTGGTGGCTGGACCCCGAATGGGCCGGGCGCCTCGGCTTGTGCGGCGAGCGCCTCCAGCAAACCCTGGAAAGCCTACGGAGCGCGATCGGGAAATCGCTGGCGCGCTATCGGCGGGTTCTCCCCCCGCCGATTTGCA
>DPBN01000262.1 GCA_003516955.1 Armatimonadota bacterium
CGCGCGCGGCCGAGGCCATCCGCAAAGTCGACGCGGACCTGGTCGGACTGCAGGAGGCCTACCGCTTCCAGCTGGAGGATCTGGAGCCGCTGCTGGACGACTACCAGTGGTTCGGCGTGGGGCGCGAAGACGGCTTCCAACAAGGGGAGCACTCCGCTTGGCTGGTCCGCAAGCACCGGGTGACGGTTGCGGCGTGGGGCACCTTTTGGTTCTCCGAGGAGCCGGACGAGCCGGGCTCGATGTCCTGGGGGACGGCCTGCACGCGGTCTTGCACGTGGGCGAGGGTGGCGCTGCTCTCGGATGGGAGGCCGATCCTGGTCTACAACCTGCATTGGGACCACGAGTCCGAGGAGGCACGCAGGCGGTCCGCCAAGGTGCTTGCGGCGCGCATCCCGGTGGGCGAGCCGTGCATCGTGGTGGGAGACTTCAACGCCGGCCCGGACTCGCCCGAGGTCGCCGCTCTGACGGACCCGAACGTTCACCCATCGCTTGAGGACGCCGCTCCCGACGTGTGCCGCGCGGGCAGCTGGCACAACTTCACCGGCAACGGCATCGCGCCCCGGATCGACCATATCCTCGCCAGCCGGCACTTCAAGTCGGTGGCGTCCGGCGCGTTTCAGGAACCGATCGACGGCCTGTGGCCGTCGGACCACTTTCCGATCTGGAGTCAGTTCGTATGGCGCTGACGCTTCTCGCGGCCGCGGTGCTGCTTCAGGCCCCCGCCACGCTGACGGCCGCCCACTCGCACAACGATTACAACCGGGCCAAGCCGCTCGTGGAGGCCTTGGAGCGGGGCTTCGGGAGCGTGGAGGCCGACGTCTGCCTGGTGGACGGCGAGCTTCGTGTGGCCCACGAGGCGCGCTCGTCGAAGAAGGGGCGGACGCTGGAGAGCCTCTACCTGAGGCCCCTGTGGGAGCGCTTCCAGAAGCTGGGCGGCAAGGTTCACCCCGACGGCGCCCCTCTGGTGCTGCTGGTCGACGTGAAGACCGACGCCGAGCGCACCTACGCGGCCCTGAAGGCGGCCTTGGAGCCGTTCAAGCCGATGCTGGCGAAGTACGACGACGCCAAGCACCCCGGCGCGGTGGAGGTGCTCCTGTCCGGCAACGTGGCGCGCAAGACGGTCGCCGGCGAACCGCTCCGGCTGGTCGCCATCGACGGCCGGCCGGACGACCTGGAGGCGAACCCGCCCGCAGACCTCGTGCCGTGGATCTCCGCCTCTTGGATCGCGAACTTTCGGTGGCTCGGCTTCGGCGAGATGCCCGAGGAGGACGCCAAGAGGCTGAAGGAGCTGGTCGAGCGGACGCACGCGCAGGGGCGCCGCCTCCGTTTCTGGGCCACGCCCGACTTCCCGCCGTTCTGGGCCAAGCTCCGCGAGGCGGGAGTGGACGTGATCGGCACGGACAACCCCGAGCGGCTCGCGACGTTCCTGCGCGGTCAGCCGACGAGCGGCCCCAGGTAGTCGATGCTGGAGCGGATCGAATCCCAGGGGTCCTTCCAAAGGTTGTCCTGCTCCGGGATGATCCACTCCGTGCCCGCCTCACGGAGGAGCGGCAGGATCTCGCCCCAGGGAAGGTCGCCCTCGCCGACGGGCAGGTCGCGCCACTGACCGTCCACCAGCCGGCGGTCCTTGGCGTGCACGCAGCGCAACCGCCCGGCAAAGCGGCGGATCAGCCCTCCGAGGTCCGCGCCGGCGTGAACGGCCCAATAGGTGTCGAGGATCAGCTGCAGGTCCGGGGCCGAAGCCCCGAACAGCGAGTCGAAGAGCGTTCGGCCGTCGGCGTCCGGCTCGAGCTCCTTGGCGTGGTTGTGGAAGCCGACCGAGACTCCGGCCGGAGCCATGCGGCGTGCGACCTCGGCGAGCTTCCGGCCGAGATCGGCGAACCCCTCGTGCCCCCTGTCCCAGAACTCCTGCGGAGGATAGCCCAGCCCGGCGAGCCCGCATCCGAGCGCGCGGTGGAAGGCGATCTCCTCGTCGGTGGCCCCGTACAGCCGGTCCCAAGGGCGGTGGGTGCAGCAGGCCTCCAAGCCGAACTCGTCGAGCATCGCCTTGGCCTGCGGCGCGTCCACCTCGGGCGGGTCGCCGTTCATGCACCCGACGGCGGACAGCTGCACCCCTTGGTAGCCCATCTCCGCCGCGCGGCGCAACACCTCGCCGAACCCGTCGGCGGTCTTCGTGAACTCCCGCATCGTGTACAGCTGCAACGCGATCTTCATGCGATCTCCTCCAGTTCCACCCTCTCGCCGCCGCGGCGCGAGCTCTCGTACACGGCCAGGATCACGCGGAGCGGTTCCAGCGCCATCCTACCGGTTAGGAGCGGCTCGCGGTTCTCCAGCACGGCCTGGCAGAAGTCCTCGATCTGCATCCGATGCTGCTCGCCCCACTTGGCCGTCGGGTCGTCCGGAATTTCCTTGGCCGACCCGTGCGCGTGGAGGTTCGGCGTCGGCTGGCACGCCACCCCCCGGCCGTACTTCGAGCAGTCGGTCTCCGGGTCCTCCCAGATCTCCCAGACCTTGGCGATGTCGCCCTCCACCACGATGGTGCCGTGGCGCCCGTGCAGCTCCAGCCGCTCCGCGAACCCGGGGAAGCAGCTGGTGGACCCCTGCAGCACGCCGACCGCGCCGGACTCGAACTCGAGCAGCGCGTTGGCCACGTCCTCGACCTCGATCCGGTGCGCCATGGTTCGGCAGCAGGCGCGCACGGCCTTCACCGGCCCCATGATCCACTGGAGCATGTCGATGTAGTGGACGCCCTGGTTGATCAGGCAGCCGCCGCCGTCCAGCTCCCAGGTGCCCCGCCAGTCACCCGAATCGTAATAGACCTGCGTGCGGAACCACTTGATGTACACGTCGCCGGCCACCATCGGCCCGAGCACGCCTCCCTGGACCGCCGAGCGGGCGGCGCGGATGTCGTTCGCGAATCGGTGCTGGCTGATCACACCGAGCCGCACCCCGGCCTCCTCGCAACCCTCGACCAGGCGCTTCGCCTTGGCCATCGTGGTGTCGATCGGCTTTTCTGTGAGCACGTGCTTTCCGGCGCGCGCCGCGGCCAGGCCGACCTCGGCGTGAAGGCCGGACGGCACGCACACGTCGACCGCATCGACCATCGCCAGCAGCTCCTCCAGGCTCCGTGCGCCGTGGCAACCGTAGCGCTCGGCGGCGGCGCGGGTCCTCTCGGGCACGACGTCGTACACCGCCGCCAGCTCAGCCGCGGGGATCCGCCGGATGGCGTCCGCGTGGGTCGGAAAGATGGCGCCGCAACCGACGACGCCGATGCGAACCTTGGACATGGGCCTCTCCGACCCCGACCTTACCACCTCCGCTCACATCTCGTCCAAGATCAGCGTCGCGAACGCGCAGCCGCCGGCCTCCATGTACACGTTGCCGTTGTAGAAGCTCGCCTTGCGGGCGCCGTCCGGCCACACGTAGTGCGCCTGGCCGAACGGACCCTCGTAGGTCAGTCGCTCGATCCTCCTGAGCCAGCGCTCGGCCTTGTCCCTGTAGCCGAACCGGACCAGCACCGCCGCGGCGTAGGCCGGCCAGGCGTCGAACGCGCCGGTGGCCTGATGGTCGGCGCGGTAGGTCTGGAACGACGGGAGCCTCTTGGTGAAGGCGTCCGGGTCCTTGTGCGAGAGCGCGCGTAGCCAGTCTTCGGTCTGGAGCTCCTCCTCGAAGAACCGGACCATGCCGTCCTTCACTTCTCGCGGAAGGTCCGCGGTCATGCACAGCCCGACGTAGTTGAAGTCCAGGATGGTGCGGGCGATGCGCCGCTCCCCGTCCGGCTGGAGGCACGCGAACGGCCCGCCCTCGTAGAGCGACAGCACCTGCCGCGCCAGCTCGTCGGCCTGTCGGGCGTAGGTCGGATCGCCCGTGAGCTCGGCGAGGAACCTCATCCCCTGCACGTTCATCGCGTTGAAGCTGGCGATCACGTGCTCGTAGGTGCTGACGCACTCGAGGACGTTCTGGAAGTCGCCGTAGTCGGTGAGGCCGGGCTTGGCGTGAGACTTCAGGTAGTCCAGGTGCTTCAGCGCCCACTCGGTGTCGCCCGTGTGGCGCACGTAGGCCTCGACGCTGTGGAGGAAGGCGCCGTGGTTCACGCCGTAGTACATCCCGGCGCCCATGCCGCTGACGGTCTCCAAGCCCCAGTGCTCGTGCAGGTCGGCGTGGATCATGCGCTCGAGCTGGTCGCGCAGAACGGCTGGGTCGAGGCGGGCCAGCAGCGGCGCCTGGTAGCTGACCTCCCAAAGGAAGCTCGTCGTGGGCGCGCCCTCGGGTGCCCCCCAGACGTAGCAGACCGGCATCGGGTCCATCTCCTGCACCCAGATGCACTGCCCGCCCGTGGCGATGTTCGAGCGCGGATGGGCCGGCGGGTTGATGCGGCGCGTGTTCAGCAACGTGATGACGCCCATGCAGAACAGGCGCTCGAACTCGGTCTCGGGGTAGGGGAGGTAACCGCTGAAGTGACGGTTGCCCGGGGTGAACGCGGCCTCCCAGACCTCCTCCCAGTGCTCCTTCGCCCTCCGCCACTCGCGCTCGAAGTCGCCGACCAACGGGAGCTCCTCCTCGTAGCCCTGGGTGGCCCACCAGGCGATCTCCTCCCCGTCGGCCACCTCGAACTCCGCCACACCGACCTTGCCGCGCTCGACGGGCTCCTCGCCGTCGCGCCACGCGTCCAGGTCTCGGTACACCCGCACCCGTCCGGGCGCGTGGAACCGCGCGACGCCGAACGTCTTGGTGTCATCCAGGAAGAACCCGTCCGGCGTCGCCGTCACGTTGAACATCGGCTCGTTCTCCGGCGGCAGGTTCCAGTAGTCCACGAAGCGCCAGACGCGGGGCAGGCCGTGGAAGACCAGCGCGAACTTGCCTCCGCGCTCGAACCGCATCCGCTGGAGCACGATCGGCTTGCCCTCGGCCATTCGAGTGGCCGTCGCGACGCCGTCGGCCTCGCGCTCGACCTCGTACGCCCTCCAGCGGAAGCGGACCTGGCGCGAGTGCCTCCGATAGCCGCCGTCCGTACGGTCGTACAGCAGGGCGGTGGGGGTGGGAAGCCCCGTCGGGGCGCAGATCCAATACTGGATGCCGGAGACGTCCCAGGCGGCCTGCACGGTGCCGCGGAAGTTGGTGATGGCGGGGTTGCTGAACTCCTCTTCCCGAGCGGGCGCCAGCCACTCGCCCGCGAGCTGATCCAGGGTGAGCATGGTTCGGAGCCAGTTTAGCGGGTTCTGCGGACGGCGTCCACACCGTTTCGGTAACATCCGGCGAGATGGCTCGCATCGCGGTCTACCCGGGCTCGTTCGACCCGCCGACGCTGGGGCACATGGATATCGTGCGCCGGGCCTCGGGCCTGTTCGACGAGCTGATCGTCGCGGTGGGCATCAACCGGTCCAAGTCGCCTTTCCTCACGGTCGAGGAGCGCGTGGAGGCGCTGGGCTGCTGCACGTCGGACCTGCCGAACGTGCGCGTCGACAGCTTCTCCGGCTTGCTGATCGACTACGCCAAGACCGTGGGAGCCTGCGCGGTGATCCGCGGCCTCCGTGCCATCGCGGACTTCGAGTACGAGTTCCAGATGGCCATGGTGAACCGCGAGCTGTGCGACCGCATCGAGTCCGTTTTCCTGATGACCAACTGGGAGCACGGCTACGTGAGCAGCGGGATCGTCAAGGAGATCGCGATGTTCGGCGGCGAATACCGCTCCATGGTGCCGGACTGCATCGTGCCGATCATCGAGCGGGCCGTGCGTTCCCACCGCGCGGACCGTTGAGCCGACCGCGTTCGTGCCACAATGGAGCGGTACGGACCGAGGGGTGCATCGAGCATGGATATCCTCCGCATGTTGGACACGCTGAACGAGCTGGCGGTCGAGCGGCCTCGCTCGTTCGGCCCGATCTGCTTCGGCCTCAACAAGGAGGAGATCGCGATGCAGATCGCCAAGGTGCGCGCCTCGCTGCCCGCCGAACTGAAGACGGCCGTGCAGACCGTCCGCGAGAAGGACCGCGTTCTGGAGCACGCCCGCGAGGACGCTACCCAGATCGTGGAGGACGCCAAGCGCGAGGCCGCCCGTCTGGTCGCGGAGGCCCAGAAGGAGGCCGAGAGGATCCGCGAGGAGGCCCGCATCCAGCAGGAGCGCATGGTGAGCGAGAACGAGGTGCTCCGCCTGGCCAAGACTCAGGCCGAGGAGATGGTCGCCACCGCGGAGCGCGACTCGCGCGAGCTGAAGCGGGAGGCCGACGCCTACGCCTACAACCTTCTGGGCAAGGTCGAGAACGTGCTGACGCAGGCGCTCAACGCGGTCCAGAGGGGCAAGGGCGAGCTGCAGAAGCCCGTGCCCACCGAGCCGGCGTCGTCGGGCAAATCCAGCCGCTGAGGCCGCTCGGGCGCGTGTGGAACGCTCCAACGGGGTCCAAAGGCCCCCACCCTTCACCCTTGGCAGCGTAGGGATCTCTGTCGGCTTGGGCCGATGGAGGAGACGCACGATGCATCGGACTTTGAGACTCTGGACCGTTCTACTGCTTGGGGCCGCGTCTGCTGCGAGCCTGGCGCAGACCTTCCGCGTTGGCAAGGAGGCCGGGCTGCCCGTCAGCCAGACCGTCACCGTGGAGAGCGACGCCGACTTCGAGAACTTCACGGGAATCACGCACGGCGTGTCCGGGGTGATTCGGATCGACGCCGCGAAGAAGACCGGGTCCGGTCGGCTGGAGATCGACCTCGCCTCGATCGACACCGGCGTGCCGCTGCGCAACGAGCACATGCGCAGCCCCCAGTGGCTCGACACGGCCAAGTATCCGACCGCGGTGTTCGAGGCCACCAGCGTCCGGCACAAGTCGGGGGACACTTTCACCGTGACCGGGAAGCTGACGTTCCACGGCGTGACCCGAACGATCAGCACGGACGTGGAAGCCCGGCTGATTCGGGAGAGCGCGCAGAGCCGGGCGGCGCGGTTCAAGGGCGACGTGGTGCGGGTGAAGGGCCAGTTCCGGCTGCGCCTATCCGACTACGGGGTGAAGATTCCCGACATGGCCAAGGGCAAGGTCGCCGAGGTCGTCACCATCCGGTTCGACGTGTTCGGCCAGACCGGATGATCCGACTCCTCGGCGTCGTCGGCTGGGCCGCGGTGGTCGTGTTGGCGCTGGCCTTCGGGCTGGAGCGGTACCTCGCCTCGAAGGCCGTTCTGGCCCAGCGCGTCCGGGTGCCGGACGCCAGCGTGGAGGCGCTCTTCGGGGGCGAGCCGACGCCGATCGGCTC
>DPBN01000264.1 GCA_003516955.1 Armatimonadota bacterium
GAGGGCGGCTCCGCCCTTCCGTCCGGCTCCCGCCGGACCGACGGTCGGCTGTCCGCCGGCCATTCCGGTGCCCATGCCGCCCGGAGGGCCCATCATCGGCCCCATCGGGCGCCCACCGCCCATGCCGGGAGGTCCCATCATGGGTCCACCCATTCCCGGAGGGCCCATCATCGGGCCGCCGGCTCCCATTCCGCCGAACCCGGTCCGGTTCCCGCCTCCGAGGCCGTTGGTGCGGGCCACGGTGACCGCCGGAAGCGCCGGGGCGTTCAGGACCGGCTGCTCGGGGTCCGCCGGCTTGACGGGGTTCGGCTTGGTCATGATCACCGCGGTGATGCCGATGGCGGCCACGAGCACCGCGACGATCACCAGGATCAGGTCGTTCGTGTTCTTCACGCTGGACTCTCCGCTGTTGGATTATGACGCTCGTTCCGGTGCGCCGGGTTACCGCCTTAGTGCCGGAAGTGCCGCACGCCGGTGAACACCATGGCGATTCCGAGGTCGTCGGCGGCGGCGATGACCTCGGAATCCTTCTTGCTGCCGCCCGGCTGGACGATCGCCGCGATGCCGGCCTCTGCGGCCGTCTTCACGCTGTCCGGGAACGGGAAGAAGGCGTCGCTGGCCAGCACCGCTCCGGAAGCCGCCTGCCCGGCCTGCTCGAGGGCGAGCCGTACCGACTGCACGCGGTTCATCTGCCCGGTTCCCACGCCGAGGAGCCGGTCGGCCGTGCCCACCACGATGGCGTTGGACTTGACGTGGCGGACCACCGTCCACTGGAAGCGGAGGGCGGCCATCTGTTCCTCGGTCGGCTGCTTGTTCGTCACGACGCGCCAGTCTGCGGCCGGTTCCTCGTCGGTCTCCTGCACCAGCCAGCCGCCGCGGATGGCGCGAGGGCGCAGCTCTGGCTTGTCGGGCGGCGCCGGGGCCTCCAGAATGCGCACGTTCTGTCCCCAGCCGCTGCGGGCGCGGAACACCGCGAGGGCCTCCTCCTCCACGCGTTCGGCCACGACGACCTCCAGGAAGTTCCCCTTCTCGCACATCGCCTCGGCGGCGGCGACCGTCAGCGGTCCGTGGCACGCCGCGATGCCTCCGAAAGCCGAAACGGGGTCCGAGGCCCTGGCCAGCCGGTAGGCCTCGCCGGGGTCTGCGTGGAAGGCCGCGCCGCACGGGTTCCCATGCTTGATGATGGCCACGGAGCCCCTCGGCAGGTCGGTGACCAGCTCCCACGCCGCGTCCGCGTCGAGCAGGTTGTTGTAGCTGATCTCGGCGCCCCACAGCTGGCGGGCTTGGGCGATGCCCGGCGCGGCCAGCGGGTCGACGTACAGCGCCGCGGCCTGGTGCGGGTTCTCGCCGTAGCGCAGGCGCCGGGAGAGACGCGCTCCGAGCGTCAGCGTCTCGGGGAACGGTTCGCCCTCGGCGGAAAGGTAGCGCGAGACGAGCGAATCGTAGAACGCCGTGTGTCGGAAGGCCTTCGCCGCGAGGCGTCTCCGCACGCCCTCCATGCGGTTCTCGCGGAGGGCCTCCAGCACGGCGGGGTAGTCGGAAGGGTCCACGACCACGGCCACGTTCGCGTGGTTCTTGGCGGCCGCCCGGATCATCGCCGGACCGCCGATGTCGATGGACTCGATCGCCTGTTCGGGCGAGTGCGGTTCGGTCACCGTCTCCTCGAACCGGTACAGGTTGATCGCGGCGACCGAGATCGGCCGGATTCCCGCCTCCTCGAGCTGGCGCCGGTGTTGCTCCAGCCGGAGGTCGGCGAGCAACCCCCCGTGGACCTTGGGGTGCAGCGTCTTCACGCGGCCGTCCAGCATCTCCGGGAACCCGGTCAGATCGGCGACCTCGGTGACCGGAAGGCCCGCCTCCCGGATGGCGCGGGCCGTGCCTCCGGTGCTCAGCAGCTCGAAGCCAAGTTCGGCCAGACCCTTGGCGAACTCCACGAGGCCGGTCTTGTCGGTGACGGAGAGAAGGGCGAGCGGTTGGTTCATAGATTCTCGAGGGGGACTTCCGCGGGGGGCTTGGGTTCGACGACCGTGACGGTGATCGTCTTCTCGACCGTCTTGCCGTCGGAGTCGTAGGCGACAAGGCGGAAGGTGGTCGTCTTCTGCAGCTCGACCTCGAGCGTGCCCTCGGTCGGCTCCAGCTTCTGCCTGGTGCCGTTGTAGACCAGTTCGGCCCGGACGGCGTTGGTGAGCTGCCATTCGAGGCGGACGACTCCTGGTCCCTCGGTGAGCTTCTCCGGGTTGGCCGCGAACGCCACGATCTTCGCTTGGCTCACGTCGACGACGGTGACCTTGACGGTCTTGCGGTCCGTCGCGCCCTTCTCGTTGATCGCGACCAGCGTGTACTCGATCGTGCCGGTGCGCTCCGGCTTGATCTCCACCTCGGGGACGCTGGGGTTCAGGTCCATGCCGGGCGGGGACAGCGTCAGGCGCGCAGCGTTCGAGGCGCGGTACCGCACGGCGAGCGGTTGCCCCAGCCCGACCGTCGTCGGTTCGATGGAGAACTCCTCGATCTTGGGCTTGGGCACGGCGGGCGGCTCCTCCACGGAGAAGGGCAGCTCCACGCGAGGCCCCTGCAGCGAGCCGCGGTAGGGGATGGCCACCACCACGCCCGACTCCTTGGGGAAGAACTGCGTGGTGCCGATGGGCTGCATCACGACGCGCTCCTCGTCGCCCACCGCGATCTTCAGGCTGTCCGCGCTGTCCAGCCGCCACTGGACCACCAGCGGCGAATCGCGGACGATGCTGGCGCTCTCCAGCGTGACGCGCGCCTGAGGCTCGCGCGGCCGCAGCGCCCACCAGGCCGAGCCGAGCAGAACGAGGAGGAACAGGGCGACGAGACCGGCCGTGGACACCAAGGGGCGGCGCTCGAGCTGCGCCTGCGCCGAGCAGGCCACCGCGGGCTGCGACACGCTGCGGGCGGTCACCGAGAAGGCGAAGAGCTGCACTCCGCCGAACGCCGGCGTGCGCCGCAGACCCGCCTCGAACGGGATGCGCTTCTGCTGGCCGGGTCCCAACACCACCTGGTCGGTCTCGAAGCTGAGCACGCACTCGTCCTCGGGGTCTGAGTAGCCGAGCACGAGCGTCTGCTCCGTGTTGCCGAGGTTGGCCAGCGTGAGCTCGAAAGCGTCGGTGCGGCGGGTGGGGCTCACGGTCCCGCGTTTGGGCTCGATGTCCGCGCTGAGGTGGTGGAACGGCGCGACCTCGAGCATCGCTTGGCACGTGCGTGCCTCGCCCGTGGCAAGCGACCGCACCCGCACCACGAACGGGTAGCTGCCGGCGAAGCTCTCGCTGGTTCGGGGCGGCGTGACGACCATCCTCACGGTCGTCGGTTCGTCGTCTCCCAGCTGGAACGTGGGCACGGGGATGGCCACCCACTCCGGGTCCAGACCCTCTTGGGACAGCTCGAAGACCTCCGGCTCGGCGTCCGCCGAGAGCGGTTCCGCCTTCGGCGCGGCCCGCCGGACCTCGATCGTCAGGGTTGCCGAACGTCCTGGCTCCACCGAGACGACGTCCCCGTCCAGCTTGACCGTGAAACTCATCGCAGGCAAGAGTTTAGCAGAACCGGCCTCTCTTCCCGTGCGTCATCACAAACGTATGCTCGCCGCCCTTCTGGCCCTCGCGACGCTGACCGTGCGCGTCGCCGACACCGACCTGACCCCGCCCGAGCCGCTGCCCCTCGGCGGCTACACCGAGCGCCGGTCGGCCCCGTTCGAGCCGGGCGGCCCTGGCCTGATCGCGCGGACGC
>DPBN01000353.1 GCA_003516955.1 Armatimonadota bacterium
GTCGTCGGTCGCCCGGCTGTAGCCGGTGCCGACCGGGTCGATGAACACGAGGTCGGTGAACTCCAGCCACGTGGCTTCGTTGTCCACCAGCTCGAACGGCGGCTTGGGCAGATCGCCCGACTCCTGCAGCCGCACCCGCTTCGGACCGAGCGCGCCGAGGTGGAGCCAGAGCGCTGGAGAGCCGGGTCCCCCGTTGAACGAGAACATCAGCGGTCGGCGCGCGCCCTCGGGAACGTCGGTCCTGCGATAGGCGACGTAGAACATCTGCGCCTCGATCTCGTCCTTGTCGTTGCGCAGGGGCATGCGGCCGGCGTGGGCCGTGTACTCGATGCGGCGCCCCCCGACCTCGAGCGCATGGCGGGTCTCGACGGGAGCTTCCTCGACGAATTCGCGCTTCTTCTCCTGCGGTTCCTTGGTCTGCTCTTTTTCGGGCATGGGGCCACCTTACCCGCCGCGCCGGGCGACGCAACACGGCAGGCGGACGATCGCCTTGCCTGCTTCCGGACGCGAGCGGAGAGCCCGGATCCACGCCAGAGCCGTGTCGGCCCCGCTCGGACCGTCGAACCGGATCTCCACGCCCTCCACCGACACGCGCATCTCGCATCCGCCCTTCTTCGAAGGATCGAGGCGCACGCGGATCGAACCGCTCTCCGCCACCCTCGCGCCCAGCTCCCGGGTGACGTCGCCAGCCAGACGCGTCGCGGCCTCGCCGCCCTCCGCGACGACGCCGGTCTGCTCGTCGGCGACGAACGTTCCCTCGAGCAGACGGAACTCGTCGGGTTCGGGCACGAGTCCGAGGTTCCTAGCCTGCACCCGCTGGTAGCGCTCGGTCACGTTCTCCGCAGGAATGTCCCCGGGGTCGCGCCTCCACGACACGGGGAAGGTCTTCCGGCCCCGCTCGAAGCGGACCGCCCACACGGCGAACTCGCGCCGGGCGGAGTCGGCCTTGGCCGCCTTCTCGCTGAACCACGTGCTGTCCGGAGGCCCCGGCTCCGCGGCGCCCAGATACCGCCAACCCGAGCCGTCCCAGACCTCGACCCAGGTATGGTTGCCGCTTCGGTCCTGCCACAGGTACACGCCGGCCAGTCGGGCCGGGACTCCGACGCTGCGCAGGGCGTCGACCAGCAGGATCGAGAGGCCCGTGCAGGACGCGAACTTCAGCCGGATCGTCTCGGTCGGGCTCTGGTCCGGCGCGCGGCGCTTGGTCGGGTGGTACTTCACGCCGAAGTCCGCGAAGAGGTTCTCGTTCATCCAGAGGGCCACCTTCAGCGGGTCGCCGAGCTCCAGCGCCTTGGCCTGGTACCGGTCGCGGAGCATCCGTCGCCAGTCGTCCCGCTCCTCCGTGACGTTGGCGTAGGGCAGCACGGCGTTGCGGTACACGTCCGCAGGCACCCGGCCTCGCCAGGGGGCGGATCCGAACGCCTCGCGGGCCAGCTTCACGTTGTCGAGCAGCCTCTCTCCGGAGTAGGTTCGGAGGTCGCGGTCCGGCATATTCACGATCAGAAACCGAAGGTCGTCCTTCCACTCGGGCTTGCACCGCGAGAGGGCCCGTCGCAGCGAGGCCGCGTTCGGTCCTGCCTTCGCCAAAGCCGCCTGCAGTTCGCGGTCGGGACCCGACAGCGTGAGGACACAGGCCAGGAGGAGCGGCGCCAGCATGGCCCATTCTAGCCCCGGGACCACAGTGCCCCTCCTCCGGTCGAATCGGACATCATGGCGTTCGGTGAGCGAAACCCGGAGGGCCTACCTCGACCACGCCGCGACGTCCACCATGCTGCCCGAGGCCAAGGAGGCCATGCGGGAGGCCATGGAACTGCGTGGCAACCCGAGCAGCATCCACGCCGACGGGCGCCGCGTTCGCGACCTCCTCGACGTGGCACGCGAAGCCCTCGCGGGCCGGCTCCGGTGCGCCTTCGCCGAGGTGGTGTTCACGTCCGGCGCGACGGAGAGCGCCAACCACGCTCTGCTCGGTCTGGCCTTGGCCCATCAGTCGGGAGCCCGGAAGCGGATTCTGGCGTCCGCGATCGAGCATCCCTGCGTGCTGCAGCTCGCCCCGGTTCTCGGCCAGCTGGGCTTTCGGCTGGAGACCGTGCCCGTGTCCCGAGATGCCGTCGCCGATCCGCAGCGCTGGGCGGACCGGCTGTCCGACGACGTGCTCGCAGTGGCCATCCAGCACGCCAACAACGAGGTGGGGACATTCCAGCCGGTGCGAGAGGTCGCGGAGCTGGCCCACCGTGTGGGCGCGACGGTGTTCGTGGACGCCGTCCAGACGATGTTCGAGCCTTGGACGGTCGACGAGCTGGGGGCGGACCTCGTCGCGCTCTCGGGGCACAAGATCGGCGGGCCGGCGGGGGTTGGGGCCCTCTACGTTCGTGCGGGCACGCGGGTGAACGCCTGGATCCGCGGCGGGAGCCAGGAGAGGGAGCGCAGGGGAGGAACCGAGAACGTTCTAGGCATCGTCGGCTTCGGCGCGGCCGTCCGGACCCTGCTCCGAAGGAGCGGGGACCTTCGCGAGGCGAGGGCCGCGTCGCGGGATGCCTTCCTGCGCAGGCTGGCGGAGAACCTGCCTGGTGCATGGACACCTACCGTGCCCCTCCAAAGCGCTCTTTCGGGCCACGCCCACCTGCTGTTCCCTGGGGTCGACGCGGAGCGCCTGCTGATCGCCATGGACCTCTTGGGGGTTTCGGCGAGCGCGGGTTCCGCCTGCAGCGCCGGAAGCATCGATCCCAGTCCCGTTTTGCTCGCCATGGGTCTCGACCCCAAGGCCGCGCGATCGGGCGTTCGGTTCACGTTCGGGTGGTCCTCCACGCCGGAGGAGGCCGAATGGGCAGCCGACCGGGTGGCCGAGGCGCACGGGCGCGTGGCCGCGTCCCGCACGGGCTAACATGGAATGGTACGAACGCAAGCCATGGAATCCCTGACTCCCCGCCAGATCGTCGCCGAGCTGGACCGCTTCATCGTGGGCCAGAACGCCGCCAAGCGGGCGGTGGCCGTCGCTCTGCGAAACCGCTACCGGCGCCAGCAGCTGCCGCCGGAGGTCCGCAACGAGATTCTTCCCAAGAACATCCTGATGATCGGGCCGACCGGCGTCGGCAAGACGGAGATCGCTCGCAGGCTGGCCCAGCTCGCCGGCGCCCCTTTCCTGAAGGTCGAGGCCACCAAGTTCACGGAGGTCGGGTACGTCGGGCGCGACGTCGAATCGATGGTGCGGGACCTGGTGGGGGTCGCGGTCCGAATGGTGGAGACTGAGAAGATGGAGGAGGCCCGGCCCAAAGTCGCCGAGACCGTCGAACGAAAGCTCGTGGACCTGCTCGTTGGGGCGGAGGATCCCGAGGCCAGGACCAGGTCGGAGAGCCGTTCAGTTGGGAGCCTCAGGCCGGACCGGGAGATCATCCGACGAGCCATGGAGCTGTTCGGCCAGAAGCTGGACGACGGCTATCCCGACGAGCCGACCCCGGAAGAAGACGAGCAGGAGCAGAAGGCAGCCGAGGCGCGCCGCGAGGAGGTCCTTCGAAGGCTGCGCGCGGGGGAGATGGAGCAGGCGGAGGTGGAGATCGAGGTCGAGGACAACCAAAGTTCGTTCCTGCAGGTGTTTTCGCCCCAGGGTCTCGAGGAGATGGGGCTGGAGCTGCCTTCCGACCCGTTCCACCGCTCCCGCACGAGGCGCCGAAAGGCGACCGTGGCCGAGGCGCGCGAGATCCTCACGCGCCAAGAGGCCGCGAAGCTCATCGACCGTTCGTCCCTCCACTCCGAGGCCGTGGAGCGCACGGAGCAGACCGGGATCATCTTCCTGGACGAGATCGACAAGGTGGCCTCGAAGAAGGAGGCCCACGGTCCGGACGTTTCCCGCGAGGGCGTCCAGCGCGACCTGCTCCCCATCATCGAGGGCTCGGTGGTCCGGACGAAGTACGGGCCGGTGCGGACCGACCACATCCTGTTCATCGCCGCCGGCGCGTTCCACATCAGCAAACCCAGCGACCTGATCCCGGAGCTGCAGGGGCGGCTGCCGATCCGCGTGGAGCTGGAACCGCTCGGCGAGGCGGACTTCCGCAGGATCCTTCGGGAACCCCAGAACGCGCTCTCCAAGCAGTACCAGAAGCTCCTCTCGACCGAGGGCGTCGAGCTCGAGTTCACCGAGGAGGCCCTCGACGCCATCGCCGCCGTGGCGGCCGAGGTGAACGCCAAGACCGAGAACATCGGCGCCCGCAGGCTGCACACAGTGATGGAGCGCCTCCTCGAGGACGTTCTGTTCGAGGCCCCTGACCTGCCGGACAAGCGCGTGATCGTCGACGCCGACCGGGTCCGTGAGCGCCTCCACGGCCTGGTGGAGGACGTCGACCTGAGCCGCTACATCCTCTAGGCCTGCATCCGTGCCGAGCAACAAGCCGCGCTACCAACAGGTCCTCGAAGCCCTCGAACGCTCGATCGAGGCGGGCGAGTGGAAGGTTGGTGACCGGCTGCCGGGAGAGCTGCAGCTCGCCGAGCGATTCGGCGTCTCGTACATGACCGTGCGGCACGCGATCCAGCACCTGGACAGCAGCGGGCTGGTGCGGCGCATCCGGGGAAAGGGGGTGTTCGTGGCGGACCCTCCCGAAGAGCGGGGAACCGAACCGCTCGCCCTGCTCCTCCCACAGGACTGGTACAGCATGGACCCGTTCTACTTCCCCCTGATCGTGAAGGGGTTCCAGGCCGAGGCCACCCTGGTGAGTCGCAGAACCGTCCTCGCGGACCAATCGGACCGGCCGAACCGGTACGCCGGCCTGATCTCCCAGAAGGTCGCTGCCGTCGCCTGCGTGCTCCTCGGCCAGCCCGACGTCCATGGAATGCACCAGCTCTTGGATCAGGGGGTGCCTGTGGTCGCCATCAACAAGCACCCCGGAGCCCGACGGATTCCGACGGTCGCTCCCGACAACTTCGGAGGGAGCTACAGGGCGACTCGGTACCTGATGGAGCTCGGGCATCGGGACCTGCTCTTCCTCGCCGGGCCCAGGGACAGCATCGACGCACAGGAAAGGCGCAAGGGCTTCTTGGAGGCCATCCGCCGCCACGGTGCGCCCGGCACCCGTCACAGGGTTCTGGAGGGAGGATTCGTAGAGGAGAGCGGGCTCGAGCGAGGCCGTCTCCTCGCCAAGAAGACGCCGCTTCCAACCGCGGTGGTCTCCGCCAGCGACGTCTCGGCGATCGGCTTCATTCGAGCCCTGGCAGAGGCGGGGCTGC
>DPBN01000296.1 GCA_003516955.1 Armatimonadota bacterium
CCCGCGCGCCCCCACGAGTTTCCATCCGGTAGGCTGAGGGAGTATGCCGTTCCTGCCGTTCGCCCTGCCGGACATCGGCGACGAGGAGATCGCCGAGGTCGTCGACGCGCTTCGCTCCGGGTGGCTGACCACGGGGCCCAAGACAAAGCGGTTCGAGGAGCTGTTTTCGGAGCTCATGGGCGGTGCCCACGCGATCGCGGTCAACTCCGCGACGGCCGGCCTGCATCTGGCCCTGGAGGCGATGGGCGTCGGGCCGGGAGACGAGGTCATCACCACTCCGTACACGTTCACGGCCACTGCCGAGGTCGTCCGGTACCTCGGCGCCCACCCGGTGTTCGTGGACATCGACCCCGTCACGCTGAACATCGACCCGGCAGGCATCGAGGCCAAGATCACGCCCCGAACCAAGGTGATCGAGCCGGTGCACTTCGCCGGGCTGGCCTGCGACATGGACCCGATCCTCCGAGTGGCGTTCCGGCACGGCCTGCGCGTGCTCGAGGATGCGGCCCACAGCCTGCCGACCACCTACAAGGGCCGGCTGATCGGCACGCTGGACAGCGACGTCGCCGTGTTCAGCTTCTACGCCACCAAGACGCTGGCCACCGGCGAGGGCGGGATGATCGTGACCCGGTGCGACGACACCGCCAAGCGGTGCCGCACGATGCGCCTCCACGGCATCGACCGGGACGCCTTCGCGCGCTACACCTCGGACAAGCCCGCTTGGTACTACGAGGTGGTCGCCCCCGGCTACAAGTACAACATGACCGACCTTGCGGCGGCGATCGGCATCCATCAGCTCGCCAAGCTCGTCCGCTTCCAGAAACGGCGCGAGGCCATGGCGAGGCGCTACGACGAGGCGTTCGCGGACCTGCCGCTGATCCTTCCGGCCCACGCGCCCGAGGGCGACACCCACGCGTGGCACCTGTACGTGGTGCGAATCAAGCCGGAAGCCGGCATCGGACGCGACGAGTTCATCCGCCGGGCCTCCGAGATGGGGATCGGATGCAGCGTGCACTTCATTCCGCTGCACCTGCACCCCTACTGGAGGGACACCTACGGACTGAAGCCGGAGGACTTCCCCAACGCCACCGAGGCGTTCCGAGGGGCCGTCAGCCTGCCGCTCTACACCAAGATGACGGACGAAGACCAGGAGCGCGTGATCTCGGTCGTTCGCACGCTCCTGGCCTAGCCCGACCCCTCAGTATTTGCGGCTTGCGAACTCCTTCCGCGCGGCCTCCCGGTCGAACATCCGGTCCTGCACCACGGTCCACTTGGGCAGCTTCTTGCCCGCCAGCGCGGCCTCGACGGCGTCGAAGGCCATGGGCCCGAGGAGCGGGTTGCACTCGACGGTCAGGTTCAGCTTGCCGTCGATCAGGGCTTGGAAGGCGTCCCGCACGCCGTCGATCGACACGATCAGCAGGTCTTTGCCGGGCTTCAGACCCGCCTCCTCGATCGCTTGGATCGCCCCCAGGGCCATGTCGTCGTTGTGCGCGAACACCGCGCCGAACTTCTTGCCCGACTTCAGGAACGCCTCCATGGCCTCCTTGCCCTTGGTGCGGGTGAAGTCGCCGGACTGCGAGAGCACGATCTTCAGCTTCGGGTTTTTGGCGATCCCCTGCTCGAAGCCCTTCTTGCGGTCGATCGCCGGCGCCGCACCGGGCGTGCCCTGCAGCTCGGCGATCCCGATCTCCGCCTCCGGCCGGTTCTTGGTCTGCTCGGCGAGCCACTCGCCCGCCATCCGTCCCTCGGCCACGAAGTCCGAGGCGATCAGGGTGGCGTAGAGCGAGTCGTCCTGCACCTTCACGCCGCGATCCACGAGCACCACCGGCACCCCCGCCTCCTTGGCCTCCCTCAGCACGGCATCCCAGCCCGTCTCCACAACCGGCGCCAGGATGATCGCGTCGACCTTTTGCGCCAAGAAGCTGCGGATCGCCTTGATCTGGTTCTCCTGCTTCTGCTGGGCGTCGCTGAACTTCAGCTCCACGCCGCGCTTGGCGGCCTCCTCGCGGATGGACTGCGTCTCCGCCGTCCTCCAGCCGCTCTCGGCGCCGATCTGGCTGAACCCGACGGTGAGCTTCTTCCCACCGCCGCCGCTCGCCGCTCCGCCAGAGGCCTCGGTCCCCTCGCTCTTGGGGCCGCAGCCCGCCGCGCACGCCATGGCCGCCGCCGCGGCCCAAGCAACCCACTGTCTCATCGTTCCTTCTCCTTCGGTTCCTTGGGGAGCGGAACCACGTCCACGATCCCCACATCGATGTACTGCCCGCCCGCCGTGTTGCGCACCCTCACCGCGAGCGTGTGCCGGCCCTTGCGCAGAGAGCCGAGCCCCGCGGCCTGTACAGGCACCAGCGTGTACCCCACGGTGTAGCCCTTCAACGAGGCGAGAAGCTTGCCGTCCAGGTACACCTCGCAGTCCTCGTCGTGGTGGACGCGCAGGGCCGGTCGTCGCAGCCGGACGGTCTCCGGCGCCTCGAAGGTCCTCCGGATCCAAAGCTCGCTTCCGCTCCAGACGGTCCTCACGACGGCTCCGGGCGTGCCGGTCGTCCCGAACCCCGCCTTGCCCAGCTTCCACGAGGAGTCGTCGAAGGAAGGCTCGAACCAGTTCTCGGGAGGCTTCTCCGTGGTCCAGCGCCACTCCAGGCCAACGCTTTGGGAATCTGGAACCACGGTTCGAACCTCAGGCGCCGGCCCGAAGAGAGCCCGAATGGCCTTCCGCAGGCGGCCCTCGTCGACCTTGAGCACCTCGCGGTCGTACGTGAGGAACCCGTTGGCCTCGATCTCGACGTCCGTCGTCTGCGTGTAGACCGCCGCCGACAGCCCGGGCTCGGAGATCAGCGGGTGGAGCTGCTCGTAGAGCTCCACGGCCCGGCGCGTCAGCGCCTCGCGGTCCTGGAACGACTGGTAGCCCCAGTTGCCCTGCTCCTGCCACATGTGCCCCGGGACCGGAAGACCGAGTCCGCCGAACTCGCCGAGAACGGCCGCTCGGCGGGCCTCCGGGGCGGGGGCCTGAGGTCCGGGGTAGACGTGGATGTCGACGACGTCGCCGACCTTGTGGTCGGTCCAACCGGACGCGTTGTTCACCAGGCGCGTGGGGTCCAGCCTCTTCACGCGCTCCGTGAGGCGCTCGGTGTCGTACTGGCCCCAGCCCTCGTTGAACACGACCCACATGAGGATGGACGGGTGGTTGAACCTGCCCTCGACCATCCGGTCGAGCTCCGCCTCGAACTGCCTCTGGTCGGCCTCCGGCATCGGTCGGGCGCCGAACCCCGAGGGCATGTCTTGGAACACCGCCAGGCCCAGCTTGTCGCACAGGTAGTACCACCGCTCCGGCTCCACCTTCACGTGCTTGCGGGCCAGATTCATGCCCAGCCGCTTGGTCGCCTCGATGTCGAAGCGCAGGGCCTCCTCCGTCGGCGCTGTGTACAGCCCGTCAGGCCAGTAGCCTTGGTCGAGGAACCCGACGAGGAACAGCGGCTTGCCGTTCAAGAGGATCCGCACCTTGCCGTCCGGGGCCTTCCCGACCTCGACCTTCCTCATGCCGAAGTAGCCGTCGACCCGGTCCACGGTCCTTCCGTTTCGCAGGACGTGGATTCGGAGCCCATAGAGGAACGGCCGCTCGGGCGACCAGAGCTTGGGACTCTCCAGCCTCAGTCCGAGCGGCCCGCCCGCCGCGGCCTCGGACCGTGCGACCACCGTGCGGCCGTCCAGAGCCTCGGCCCTCACCCGAACGCCCTGTGAGGGTCCCGAGAGCCGGACCTCCAGCCTCAGCTCCGAGCGGTCCACATCCGGCACCGCGCGGTACGAGGCGACCGACGTCTCGGGCACCGGCTCCATCCACACGGTCTGCCACAGGCCGGTCACGGGCGTGTAGAAGATGCCCTCCGGGCGCCGGACCTGCTTGCCGCGCGCCTGGGGACCGGCGTCGGTGGGGTCCCAAGCGGTCACGAGAATCTCGGCCTCGGCATCGTTCTTGGCCAGCGCCTCGGTCACGTCGAACGAGAAGCCGTCGTACCCGCCGCGGTGCTCGCCGACCGGCACGCCGTTCACCCAGACGCGGGTCTCCCAGTCCGAGGCGCCGAAGTGCAGCAGCACCCGCTTCCCGCGCCAAGAAGCGGGAATCGCCACCTTGCGCCGGTACCACACCCGCTGGTTCTCCGTCGGAATCAGGCCGATGCCGCCCAGCTGGCTCTCAACGGCGAACGGCACCAGGATCCTGCGGTCCATCGTCGGCGGGGCGGTCGCGGACCGGTCGCTGACGGCGAAGTCCCACCGCCCGTTGAGGTTCAGCCACTCCTTCCGCGCCATCGTAGGGCGGGGGTACTCGGGCCAGGGCGCGGCCGGGTCCACCTGGTCCGCCCATCGCGTCCGCAGCTTCGGGGCCTCAGCGGACACCGAAGCCACCCCAACGACCAACAGCAACGAGATGATCGCCTTCCACATTTCACTCCCGAGGGGACGGGCTCTCTTCGGAAAAACGCCCGGCGACCCCTAAAGAAAGCCGTCCGCCACCCGACAATCCTACTGGGTGAAATCCGCGTTTTGCCCGCAAACCTGAAGTGGATTCGTAGAGATGCCGGTTCAAAACGTCGAGTGCCAGATCGCGAGGCTCCAAATCGGCCGATTCCTCAAGGGCGAGGTCCTTCCGCCCGACATGATGGCCCAGCTGGAGGCGCACATCGGCCGATGCCCCGGATGCCGAGCCGAGCTCGCCGGACGCAAGGCCGAGCTTCAGGCGCTCGCCAACGGACGCAAGGAGACCGCGACGGAGGCGGCGCCGACCTCATCCCCCTCATCCGAGCGTCCCGCGCAGGCCCGACCCTCGGCCCCGTTTCCGAAGTCCGAAGCACCCCGCAAGGCCGCCGTCGCCACCCCGCCCGCGGCGGCCCCCTTTCCTTGGAAGGCCCTGGCGTACTCGCTGGCCCTCGCCGGCGTGCTGGTGGCCATGAGCTTCGTCGCCAAGGACCCCACCGCCCTGCTCGGCCCACGGCTCGAGTCGCCGGCCGCCGAACCCTCCGGAAACGCCGCCCCGCGGACCGTCGTCCGCGCCACGGCGCAAGCGGAAACGACGGCCGCGTCCTTCCCAACGATCTACGTTCCGTCGATGGAGGAGCCGATCGACCGGGAGGCCCTGCAGGCGTCGGCATCCGCCGAACCCG
>DPBN01000022.1 GCA_003516955.1 Armatimonadota bacterium
GAGCCACTTCAGGTACCCGGCCGCGTTGTCCCAGTTGAAGAGCGCTTGTTCGGTAGCCAGGTGGGCGTCGCCCGTCCAGCCGTTCTTCTCGCGGTGCGGGCAGTCGGTGGGGATGCCCACGAAGTTCGAGCGATAGCTCCACAGCGTGGCGTTCTGAATCCGATCGAAGAGCGGGATGCTGCGCACGTCGCCCGCCCGCGGAAAGTCCGTGTGGACCACGCGCCCCTCGAGGTCGTCGAGGCTGGGCACGCCGGGCCAGCCTTCGACCTGCACGTATTGGAACCCATAGTAGGCGAAGGCACTCTCGAACGTCTCCGCGTCGCCGCCGCGCAGGGTGTATCGCACCTCCGAGAAGTAGGGGTCGAACACCAGCCCCGAAAGGTTGGAGCGATCCACCGTGCCGTCGGGGTGCAGCTTCTCGCCCAGCAGCAGCCGCACTTGGGCGCCCTCGGGCCCCCGGACCCGGAACCGCACCCAGCCGGCGATGTTTTGGCCGAGGTCGAAGACGAACACCCCCGGCTTCACCTCGCGGACCGACTTGGGACGCAGGGTCTCGGTGACGCGGCATGGCCTGGACCGGAGGGCGGCCGTCTTGCCCTTCGGGCCCGGCACCTCCGCGGCCTTCCGCCACCCCGTGTCGTCGAAGCCCGGCTCGTCCCATCCCGGAATCTCCATGCGGGCGTCGTAGATCTCGCCTTGGCGCACTGCGTCCCAACGCCATGGCCCCTCGCCGAGGCGCCACGAACCGTCCGTCGCGACGATCTGCGTTGTGCCGTCCGCATACTCCAGCAGGAGCTGCAGGCGCGCCATCGGCGGCTCGCGCCACGGCGCCCGCTCGAAGTTCCACGCGTCGCGGGAGGGCACGTTCAGGAATCCATTCCCCAGCACGATGCCGATGGCGTTGCGGCCCGGACGAACGAGCGCCGTCACATCGCGCACGGTGTACAGCACGCGGCGGTCATAGCGGGTGAACGGCGGATCCAGGACGCGGTCGTCGGCGGGGCGGCCGTTGAGCGTCAGCACGTTGTAGCCGATCCCGCTGCAGAAAACGAGCGCGCGGCGCAGGCCGGGCTTCGCCTCGAACTCCTTGCGGAGCATCGGCGCGGGAGCGGGTGGCTCGGGATCGGGCCCCACCTCGCCCCACGGCTCGCTGCCGTACGGACCGACCACCTTGGCCGCCTTCCCCTCGGCCAGCCCCTCCTCGTTTTCAGCCCACCGCCACGAGGCGTCGGTGACCAGGAGGTCCTTGCCATCGGCCGTGAGCCGACCGATCAAGCCGGCGGGGCCGCCGTCGTTCTGAACCTTGATGCGCAGGGTGTGCCGTCCCCGGCCGATGCGGCCCGACAGGTCCACCCGCACGACCGTTCGCCAGTCTTCGCCCGTGCCGGTGCTCTTGGTGCGGGCGACCTCTCGGCCGTCTAGGTAGGCCTCGAAGCGGTCGTCGGCGGTGAGCAGCAGCTCGGCCCTCTTCGGCGCCTCCTCTAGCTCCAGCGATGCTTGGAACCACCGCTTGGCTTGGGACTGGCCCTTCTCCCCGGTCCAGATCCACGAGGAACCTGCGAGGCTCCGGGGCTTGGCTGGGCGCTCCCTTCCGATCCACCGCGCCTGCCAGTCGGATGGCTGGAGCAGGCCCATCGTCCACTCGGCGACGCCACTCCACGGCGAGGGTTGCCTGGCCTCGTCCCAGACCCGCACGCGCCAGAAGCACCGCTGCGCCGAGCGCAGGGCCTTGCCCGCGTAGGGCACCAGCACGCTCCGATCGGACTGCACCTTGCCCGAGTCCCAGAGGTCCGGCTGGTCGGCCTCGAGGGCCGCTCGCGACGTTCCCACCTGGATCTGATAGGCGGTCTGCCGAATGCCCCGTCGGCCGGGGTCCTCGCAGAGGATCTTCCACGAGAGACGAGGGGCGACGGCCTCGACCCCCAGAGGGTTCTCGAGGTGTTCGCATCGCAAAGACCCTGTGGAGATGCCACTTGCGCCAACCATGACGGCCCACCCTACCCAAAGGACCATGACCCAGTCTATCCCTTGGAGCGGCGCGAAACGCCAGCGGCCACGAGGCAGGCGATCTTGAGCGCCTCGAGGATCCCATAGACGGTGTGATGCGCGCTGGGTCCGGGCGACTCACCCAGAATCTGCATCGCCAGCCGCCGATCCAGTTCCGGCTGCAACGCCCCCATCTGCACCACGAACAGCGCGAGGGCGCCTACCGAGCCGGCGAGGCGCCAGCCCGAGGCCCGGCCCAAGTAGGCCCAGGCGGCGAGAGTCGGCAGCAGCAGCCACTGGGCGGTGTGCAGCGCCAGGAACTGGAGCCGGCCTACCTCGAGCAGCTGCGGCAGCGTGCTGAGCTGAGCCGCGAACTTGACCGGGGCCAGGAGGAAGCTCCCGCAGGCCACCAGGCCGGCCGAGAACCAGCAGAGGCCCGCATGGACCCGCCAGGCCGGCGAACCGTCGTCCATGGCCGCCTTAGTAGATGACCTTGTTGAGCGGGTACTCCACGAGGCCCGTCGCACCGGCCCGCTTCAGCGCGGGGATGAGGTCGCGCACCTGCGTCTGGTCGAGGATCACCTCGGCGGCGACCCACTCGGGATCCGCGAGCGGCGAGAGCGTGGGGTTCCGCAGCGCCGGGAGCAGGGAGAGGATCTCGTCCTTCCGCGCCACGGGCAGGTTCATCTTGAGGCCGACCAGCTTCGCGGCGTTCATCGCGCCGGTGAGCAGGATCTCCAGCGACTCGATCTTGCCGCGCTTCCACTCGTCCCGCCAGGCGTCCCGGTTGGCGACCAGCCGGGTGGTGGAGGTGAGCAGCGTCTCGACGATCCGCAGGTTGTGGGCCCTCAGCGACGACCCGGTCTCGGTGTTCACGACGATCGCGTCGACCAGCAGCGGCACCTTCACCTCGCAGGCGCCCCAGCTGAACTCGACGTGCGCCTTCACGCCGCGCTCGCCCAGGTAGCGCTCCGTCAGGCGGACGTACTCGGTGGCGATCCTCTTGCCCTGGAGGTCCTGGACCGTCTGGATTGGGCTGTCCTGGTGCACCGCCAGCACCACGCGGATCGGGTTGGTGGTGAGCTTGCTGTAGCGCAGCTCGCAGACTTCGTGGACGTCCACGCCGCAATCCACGACCCAGTCGTGGCCGGTCAGGCCGCAGTCGATGACCCCGTCCTCGACGTACTGCGGAATCTCCTGCGGGCGCAGCAGGATCGGCTCCAGCTCCGGGTCGTTGACGACGGGCTCGTACGAGCGCGAGGAGGACTTGAACAGGAACCCCGCGCGCTCGAAGAGGGAGAAGGTGGCCTCCTGCAGGCTGCCCTTCGGCAACCCGATGCGAAGTTTCATCGAACGGATTCTACCTATCCCGACTTCGGCGCACCGGGCGTGGTCTAAACTCGGACTGGGAAGATGGGTCGTTTGCATTGGTCGAAGATCGCTTTGGTTCTCGCCCCGGAGGATCCCTACGCGCCCTACTATGCGGAGGCCCTGCAGGGCGCCGGCGTTCCGCACACGGTTTGGGAGGGTTTCGACCCGGGCAGGCTGGGCGAAGCGACGGTGGTGCTGCTCTGCGGCTATGGCACGCTGGGGCCGTCGGCCT
>DPBN01000032.1 GCA_003516955.1 Armatimonadota bacterium
CGTCATAGCGCGCGGATGCGGCGCTGCTTCATCTTGGCGACGTAGGCCGGCGACGCCCGGGAGGAGCGCATGAGCGAGATCATCAACAACCGCCAGCGGCGCATCGAGGTTCTGAAGTCGCTGATCCGGCGCTTGCATGCGGGAGAGTCCGAGGAGAAGCTGCGCGCGGAGCTGGAGGCCGTGCTCGACGAGGCCGACTACAGCGACGTGTTCCTCATGGAGATGCAGCTGATCCAAGAGGGCATCTCCGCCGAGGCGATCCGCGACCTGTGCGACGCCCACACCAGGGTGCTCCGCGGCCGCCTCGATCCGACGGAGACCCCCGAGACGGTGCCGGGCCATCCGGTGCACACGTTCCTGCAGGAGAACAAGGAGCTGGCTCGCGTGTGCGCCGAGGCGCGATGGGCGGTAGATCGGATCGGCCAGCTGTCCGACGACGCGGACGCCGCCGAAGAGATCGACCGCATCAGGACCCTGCTCAACAGCCTGATGGACGTCGACAAGCACTACCTGCGCAAGGAGAACCTGCTGTTCCCGTTCTTCGAGAAGAACGGCCTGATGGGGCCGCCCACCGTGATGTGGGCCAAGCACGACGAGGCGCGCACGCTGCTGAAGGAGGCCCTCGGTGGTCTGCAGGCCGCGCCCTCCATGCCAGTGGGCGAGGCCAAGGCGTTCTGCCAGCTCGCCGTGTTGCCCGCCCTGACCGCCGTCGAGGAGATGATCTACAAGGAGGAGAAGATCCTGCTGCCGACGGCGATGAACCTTCTGACGGAGCAGGATTGGTACGAGATTTCCCTGCAGAGCGACGAGTACGGCTACTGCCTGTACGCTCCGGAGTTCGCGTGGCGACCGGAGGGCGGCGCCCACGCCGAGCTCGGCGCCCCAGCCGCCACGGGCGGGCGCGTGCAGATGCCCACCGGAGCTCTGCGCCTGGAGGAGCTGATCGCGCTGTTCGCCACGCTGCCGTTCGATCTGACCTTCGTCGACCGTGACGACACGGTGCGCTACTTCAGCCCCGGACGGGACCGCGTGTTCAGCCGCTCCAAGGCTATCCTGGGCCGCAAGGTGCAATACTGCCACCCACCCAAGAGCGTGCACGTGGTGGACCGGATTCTGAAGGACTTCCGGGAGGGGCGCCAGGATCGGGCGCGCTTCTGGATCGACCTTCGCGGGCGCCTCGTGTACATCTGCTACTACGCCGTGCGCGGCGAGGACGGCGAGTATCTGGGCACGCTCGAGGTGACGCAGGACCTGACCGAGGTGAGGTCGCTGGAGGGGGAGCGCCGGCTGCTCGAGTACGACCCGGAGGGCTAGGGGTGGAGATTCTTCCTCAGACGAGGCTGATGGAGCTTTTGGAGGCGCACCCGGAGCTAGAGGAGGCCATCCAACGCATGGCGCCGCCCTTTCGGAACCTGAGGAACCCCGTTCTGCGCCGCACCGTGGGGCGCGTGGCGACCCTGGCGAAGGTGGCTCAGGTCGGCGGCATGGACCCGACGGAGTTCGTGAACGCCCTGCGCGGCATGCTGGGCCAGCCGAAGCTGGGCGCCCCCGCCGACGAGGCCGCCCCTCGCCCCGATGGCGGCACCCCCGACTGGGCGGCCGGAGAGCCGCAGTTCGTCGTGCACGCCACCGAGCTGCTCGCCCGGGGTGAGGTGCCTCTGGCGGAGGTCACGCGCCTGGCCCGGGAGCTGGAGGAGGGCCGGCACCTGCTGGTCCGCAGCGAGTTCGAGCCCGTGCCGCTCGCGGAGGCCCTCGGCAAGGCCGGCTATCGGGTGCAGTCCGTTCGGAAAGCGAACAATCGAATCGGCTTCCTGACGTTCGTGGCCAAGGGCGGGCGATGCTAGACCGGAGGCGCGTTTCGCCGGGGACGCGAGGGTTCGGGGGTGCGGCGGCTGGCGGGCCGGGTTCTCAGGTTCGCCCAAGTTCGCAGCTCGTCGATCTCTTCGGCCATCATCACGCTGAGCGGCACGGCGGCCTTGGCCTCTTCGACGAGGTCCTTCTGCTCCAGCTCCCGGTGCTCTCCGAACGCGGTGTAGAGGGCTCCGACGACCACCTGCTCGATCTCGGCTCCGCTGAAGCCCTCGGTGGCCCTCGCCAGGGCCTTCAGGTCGAAGGCCGCCGGGTCGCGTCGGCGCCGGCGCAGATGGATCGCGAAGATCTCCTCCCGTTCCTTGCGGTTGGGCAGGTCGACGAAGAAGATCTCGTCGAAGCGCCCCTTGCGGAGCATCTCCGGCGGGAGCGCGGTTACGTCGTTGGCCGTGGCGATGAGGAACACGGGCTTGGTCTTCTCCTGCATCCACGTGAGGAACGTGGCGAACACTCGCGCGGTGGTTCCGCCGTCCGAAACGCCGCTTCCGCCCAGGCCGCTGAAGCCCTTCTCCAGCTCGTCGGCCCACAGGATGCAGGGCGCCACCGACTCCGCGACGGCGATGGCCTTCCGAATATTCTCCTCGCTCTGCCCGACGAGGCTTCCGAAGATCCGCCCGACGTCGAGCTTCAGCATCGGAAGTCCCCACGCGGCCGCGATCGCCTTGGCAACGAGCGACTTGCCGCATCCCTGCACGCCGAGCAGCAACACTCCCTTCGGAGCGGGGATGCCGAACTCCCGCGCGCGCTCCGAGAAGCTGTCCTTACGCCGCTCCAGCCACTCCTTGAGGCACTCCATGCCGCCCACGTCGCTCAGCTGGTCCGTGGCCGGGTAGTACTCCAGCAGGCCGGACTTGCGGATGATCTGCTTCTTCTCCTCAAGGACCTCGTCGACGTCGAACCGCTTCTTGGCCACGAGGCTCCTGGCGAGGACGGACTCCACCTCGTCGAGCGTCAAGCCCTGGGCCGAGTGGATGAGCCGCTCGCGGTCCTCCGGCGTGACGGTCGCGTCGATCTGAGGGTTGTCTTTGACCGCGGCGATCGCCTGGTCCAGCACGCGGCCGATCTCCTCGGGGCTGGGCAGTCCGTAGTCCACGACGGTGAGGTCCTTCTGCAGTTCGTTCGGAATGCTCACGATCGGGCTCAGGATGATCACCGTCTGTGCGCGCCCGCGCAGCCGCGAGGCCAGGTCCCGCAGCAGCCGCACGACGCGGTGGTCCTTCAGGTAGGGGTGGAAGTCCTTCAGAACGAACGCGGTGAACTCGGGGGCCTCGTGCACCTGGGCCAGCACCTCGAGCTCCGCGGGGAGCGAGGGTCCGGAAGAGGGCGCGCTCCGTTTGAGGGGCGGCTTCAGCCCCTGGGTGAGGCTCCACACGTGGAGGGTGCGGTCCAGGCGCCTGCAGAGCTCTTCGAGCTCGCGCAGAACCCTGGTCTCCTCCCACGACACGATCTGAAGGATCGGGTACTTGGCCCGGAACAGGATCTCAACCTCGCGGATCGCGTCCATCGGAAGGATGCTACCTTCCGTCCTCATGAGGGCCCGGGTTCGAGCATCCGAAAATCCGTCTGTCCGGCCGCCTTGCCGGAGTTTTGGAGGGAATAGGAAGGAATGTTTGGTTTCGTCGCACCCGACCACGCCGCGCTCGCCGTGAAGCCGTTCTTGGAAATCCGGTCCCGCTACGAGCGGCGCACCGACCGCGACTTCGACGAGGACGTCCAGGACAACCGCTCGCACATCACCGACCGCGTTCGCATCGGTGTGGACCTGAAGTACGGCGAGCACCTGAGCGGCCGTCTGCAGTACCGCTACGGGCACGAGTGGATCTGGACCCCGCTGAAGAACCACAGCAAGGAGCGCAGCGACGTCGAGGAGGCCTACCTCAGCGCGAAGCTGGACGGCGGGGCCATGGTGAAGGCCGGCCGGCAGTTCGTGAACAAGGGTGCGCACCTGCTGGTGTCGACCGCGACGTTCGGCAACGTCGCGTACTCCTGGGAGGGCGTGCGCTTCCAAAAGGACGGTTGGGACGTGTTCGCGGGCGAGTGCGCGATCGACCCGGCGGCCGAGCACGCCAACAAGTGGATCGCCTTCGCGGCCAAGACTTGGGAGCTGGGCGAGACGATGCTGCTGTACCACCAGCGGGAGGCCCCGGTCCGCGACGTGGAGGTGTGGACTCTGGACCACCGGTACCTGAAGTCGTTCGGAGACCTAAGAGTCGAGGCGGAGGCGGCCGTGCAGACCGGCCACAACCAGCGCAAGGACCTGCGGGCCTGGGCAGGCCGCGTGAAGGTCTGCAGAGACCTGAAGCCGCAGAAGGCGACGGTGTACCTGGACGCCTATGCGGCCAGCGGGGGGTCGAACGCCGACAAGACGTTCACGTTCGACATGGTGGCGGGCAGCCTGCACGCGCTGTTCGGCCAGATGGACCTGCAGGGCTGGCGGAACGTCGAGGGCCTGACTCTGGGAGTGCTCTTCAAGCCCCATCCTGCCTTGGATTTCTGCCTCGAGTACCACAGGTTCGGCTTGTTCGACAAGGCGGACGGTTGGTACGGGGCCGGCGGCGGCCTCAACAAGGGCGCGCACGGAGCCTTCCTGGATCCCACCGGCCGGTCTGGGCGCGACGTGGGGCAGGAGTTCAACCTCACGGGCAACTACAAGCTGAACAAGTCAACCACGCTGAACTTCGGCGTCGGTCTGTTCCAGCCCGGAGGGTTCGTGAAGTCGTTCGCGCCGGACTCGCACACGGACCAGTTCTGGGGCTATGCGGGCCTGACCTGGAAGATGTAGGGGCAACCAGGCT
>DPBN01000088.1 GCA_003516955.1 Armatimonadota bacterium
CGGCCGGAGGCTCCTCCGTCATAGGCCGGGGATGCCGCTCCGGCTCATTGTTCAGGATGTCGTTGCAAAGGTCGATGCAATCCGAGCAGACCGCGCCATGCAGACCGACGATCAGCTTCTTGACCTGTTCCTTCGTCTTGCCGCACAGGCAGCACTGGTCGCGCCGTTCCGGACTCTTGGACATGGATACTCCCTAAGAAGGATTATCGCTCTCCGGGAGCAAGAACTTTATCCACTAGGCCGTAGGCGACGGCCTCTTCCGCGGACATGAAGTAGTCCCTGTCGCAATCCTTCCGGATCTGCTCCGCCGGGCGGCCGGTGTGCTCCGACAGGATGTTCATCAGCGTGTCCATCGCCCGGTTGACCTCCGCAGCCTGGACGTTGATGTCCGCGGTCGTGCCCCGGAAGCCCGCGCTGACTTGGTGGATCATGACCCGCGAGTGCTTGAGGGCATGCCTCTTCCCCTTCGCGCCGCCGGCGAGGAGCACGGCTCCCATGCTCGCGGCCTGTCCCACGCAGATCGTCGCGACGTCGGGCTTCACGATCTGCATGGCGTCGTACACGGCCAGCCCGGCGGAAACCGATCCACCGGGGGAGTTGATGTAGAAGTCGATGTCCTTGTCGGGGTCTTCCTTCTCCAGGAACAGGAACTGCGCGACGATCAGGTTCGCCACGTAGTCATCGAGCTCGGTGCCGAGGAAGACGATCCGATCCTTGAGCAGACGCGACCACAGGTCATAGCTGCGTTCGCCACGGGCGGTCTGCTCGATCACATAGGGGACACCCATATTCAGCATGGTTCTACGAAGACTCCCTCCAACCTATCGGCTCGGACGGCTCATCGCTCCAGTCCTTCGGCGGGCTGACCCTCGGCGATCTCGAGGATTTCCGCGTTCTCCCGCAGGAAAGCCAGCACCTTCTCGTAGACCGCGCGGAACCGGAGCTCCTCCATCGCGTCGGCCTTCTTGAGCGTCTTGAACATCTCGTCGGGGGACATTCCGTACTCGCGCGCCATCTTGAGGAGCTCGGCGGTCAGATCCTCGTTGGTGAGCTGCAGTCCCTCCTGCTCGAAAATCTTCCGCACCATCATGGCACGGATGACGTGGAGCTTCGCCTCGTGCTTCTGGGCCTCCACGAGCTCTTCGACCGTCATGTTCTGCTGGGCGGCGAACTGCTCCAGAGTTCTGCCCTCTCTCTGCTGCTCGGCGGCGATGTCTCGGAGCCGCTGGTTGGCCACGCGCTCCCACATCGTGTCGGGCACCTCCACCTCGGAGCGCTCCTTCAGCATGTCCAGAAGCTGCTCGTTCACGTAGCTGTTGTAGAAATCCTCCTTGGCGGAGGCCAGCTGCTTCCGGATGTCCTCCCGAAGCTCTTCGAGGCTCTCCATGTTCAGCGACTGCGCGAACGCGTCGTCCAGCTCGGGCAACCGCGGCGTGGTTAGCGATCGCAGAGTCAGCTGGCATTCCAAGGTTTTGCCTGCCCAGTCCCGCTCTTGGAAGTTCGCCGGGAAGGTGAGCGTGCATGCCCGCATGCCCTCGGCCTCGAGCCCGCGCAGGGCCTCGTCCAACTCCGGGAAGGTCTGACCGACCATCACCGCGAACGTGCGGCCCTCGCCCTCGTCGTCGTTGGGGCGGATGTTCACGACCGCCACGTCGCCATCCTGCGCGCCGCGGCCTTCCACGGCCTCCCTGGTCGCTCGGCGTTGGCGCAGCTGCTGCAGGTACCGCTCGACTTCCTCGTCCGTCACTGCGATCGGCGGGCGCTTGGCCGAAAGCGACCGATAGTCGCCCAGCTCCACCTTCGGCTCGAGGGGCACCTTCAAGACAAACTCGCAGACGCTCTCCTCCTCGTCCAAGCGCTTCAGATCGACCGCCGGCGTGGAGTAGGCGACCAAACCGTGCTCCTCCATGGCCTTGAACGCGTGCTCGCGGATCAGCGTGTCGGCCGCCGCCTCGTACAGGTCATCCTTCTGGATGAGACCTCGCACCACGTCCTTGGGTGCCTTGCCCGGCCGGAAGCCCGGCACCTTGATCTTCTTCGAGAGCTTTCGGTACGCGCGCTCGAAGCCGGCATCCACCTCTTCGGGGTCGCACGTGACGGTCAGCTGAACGGTGCAGGAATTGAGGTCTTCTCGGACGGTCTTCATGATGGCTGAGCAGGAGTGGAGTGGCGCCCGCAGGCGTCGCGGGATTGTACCAGAAGACGGCCGTCGGCTCCGCCCTAGGCTTTGGCGCGTTCCTCGGCCAAGCGTGCGAGGCGGTCCACGACCTCCTCGATGCCCATGCCGTCGGTCTCCAGCAGCACAGCGTCCTCCGCCATGCGGAGCGGACTGTCCTCCCGGGTCTGGTCCTGCAGGTCTCGCTCGCGCAAACGGGCCAGCACGTCCTGGAAGTCCGCAGGAATGCCCCGTTGCTCCAGTTCCCTGCAGCGCCGGCGCGCGCGCTCCTCATCCGAGGCCGTCAGGAACACCTTCAGTTCCGCGTTGGGGGCGATGACCGTCCCCGCGTCTCGGCCCTCCAGCACGATGCCGCCCGCGCCCACGATCTCCCTCTGGCGCTCCACCAGGGCGCGGCGCACGCCCGGGATGGCGCTCACGGCGCTCGCCAGGTCGCCGATCTCGGGGAGGCGGATCGCCTCGGTGACATCGCGGCCATCGCAGAAAACCCGCTGCGGCTCGCCCGCCTGGAACTCGATG
>DPBN01000130.1 GCA_003516955.1 Armatimonadota bacterium
CCGGAGCCAGCCACGCGGCCAGCGCGAAGGCCGTGTAGGTCATGCCGTAGTTCGAACCGAAGAACCGCGTGCCGAAGAACCCGCCGACGTTGGTCGGAAGCATCCCCAGCATCCCGCCGAAGCAGAACCCGATCCCGACCAAGGCGCCGAGGGCCGGGGGCTGCGACCGCGCGAGGGCGAACAGGACTGCGGAGCCGGCCATCACCGAGAACATCAGCGCCATCGCCGCGCGCCTCCCCAGCCGGTCCGCAGCAAACCCCCAGGCCAATCGGCCTGCGCCGTTGGCCACCGCCATCAGACCCACCCCCACGGCGGGCGTGATCCAGCGGCCACCAGCATCGCCCAGCCGCTCCAGCAGCGGGCTCGCCTCGTTGATCGCCGCAAGACCAACCCCGCCGGCGAGCAGGAAGCACAGCCACAGGGCGGGATAGGGCCAAGTTCGCACGGTCTGGAGCGGATCCGTGCCCCACGCCTCCGGCGCCTGCCCCTCCGCCGCGGCCGATGGCGGCCAGCGGAAAACGCCGCCCGCGACCCAGCCGACGACCGCGAACACCACCCCCATCGTCAGGAAGGTCGGCGGCAGCCGGAAGGCCTGCTCGTGCGGAGCGCCATCCAGGGCCACAGCGATCGCCGGCGCGAACAGCAGCGAGCCCGCGCCGAACCCGAAGACACCAACGCCGCCCATCAAGCCCTTCCGCTCGGGGAACCAACGGATCAGCGTGGCGACGGGCGTCGGGTAGGCGATCCCCGCACCCAGACCGCCGATCAGCCCGTAGCAGACCGAGAGCCCGAGCGGAGCGCGCTGCAGCGAGGCCAGCGCCAGACCGGCCAGCAGCAGCAAACCGCCGATGCGGGCCACCGTCCGCGGACCCAACCGATCCAGCAGCGAGCCGCCGATCCAGATCCCGAACGCGTAGGCGAACAGGAAGAAGCGGAACGGAGCGGCGGTCTCCTCGTAGCTCCAGCCGTAGCCTCGTTCGAGCGGCGTCCGGAACACGGACCACGCGTACACCGAGCCGAGGCACAGCTGAAGCGAGACCGCCGCGACGACGATCGGCCAGCGCTTCTCAGGCCTGCGTGAGGTGTCCGCTGAAGTACGAGTCGTAGGCTCCGAGGTCGAGGTAGCCATTGCCGCTCAGGTTGAACAGGATCACGCGCGGCTCACCGGCCTCCTTCGCCTTCAGCGCCTCGTCCACGGCGGCGCGGATGGCGTGCGAGGACTCGGGCGCGGGAATGATCCCCTCGCAGCGGGCGAACTGCACCGCGGCCTCGAAGCAACGGATCTGGTCGTACGCGACCGCCTCGATCTGGCCCAGGTGGTACAGCAGCGACACCAGCGGCGCCATGCCGTGATAGCGCAGCCCGCCCGCGTGGATGGACGGCGGCACGAAGTCGGCTCCCAGCGTGTACATCATCAGGAGCGGAGTCATTCCCGCGGTGTCGCCGTGGTCTTAGCGGTACTTGCCTTCGGTCAGCGACGGGCAGGAGGCCGGCTCCACGCCGATGTAGCGCGTGTGGTTGCGCTCGCCCGTCAGCTTATCCCGCAGGAACGGGAAGGCGAACCCTGCGTAGTTGCTTCCACCGCCGCAGCACCCGATGATGATGTCCGGGTATTCTCCGGCCATCTCCATCTGTTTGCGGACCTCTTCGCCGATCACGGTCTGATGCAGCAGAACGTGGTTCAGCACGCTTCCCAGCGAGTAGCGCACGTTCTTGTGCGTGACGGTGTCCTCCAGCGCCTCGCTGATCGCGATGCCGAGGCTCCCGGGGCACTCGGGATCCTCTTCGAGCAGCTTCCGGCCGTACTGCGTGTAGTGGCTGGGGCTGGCATGCACCTTCGCGCCGAACGTGTGCATCATCGAGCGCCGGTACGGCTTCTGCTTGTAGCTGACGCGCACCATGTACACCGTGCACTCCAAGCCGAACATCTGGCAGGCCATCGAGAGCGACGAGCCCCACTGTCCGGCGCCGGTCTCGGTGGCCAGGCGCTTGACGCCCGCGATCTTGTTCAGATAGGCCTGAGCCAGCGCGGTGTTCAGCTTGTGGCTTCCCACGGGGCTGGTGCCCTCGTACTTGAAGTAGATGTGCGCCGGGGTGCCGAGCGCCCGCTCCAGGTTCAGCGCGCGGTAGAGGGGCGTCGGCCTCCACAGAGCCATTCCCTCGAGCACCGGCTCGGGAATCGGAATCCAGCGGTCCGAGGCCACCTCCTGCTCGATGATCGGGCCGGGGAAGATCGCCTCGAGGTCCTGCGGCCCGGCGGGCTGGTTGGTCGCGGGGTGCAGGGGCGGATCGGGCGGCACCGGAAGGTCGGCGACGATGTTGTACCACTGGGTCGGGATGTCGCTCTGGCTGAGGAGGAACTGGCGTCGGTCCATGGGAGCTCCACACCGCGCGGGCTTGGGGACCTCGCACGGCTGCCCCGATTCTACACGAGCCTTCGGCGGCTCGTCACACCCACGTGCTGGCGCGGCGGAAGATGCGGTCGGTGACCGGCCGCCTGAGGTGGGCGAACACGAAGTCCGGGTAGCCGACCATGAAGTCGAGCTCGTAATCCGGGGGCGGGCCGATCAGCACGAGCTTGACGTCCCTGGCCGCGGGGTGGCCCATCTTGGCCTCGGCGAAGCGCTCGTAGCCGGCGATCTTGTGGGGCTCGTCGAGCGTCGAAACGAGGTCGACGAAGAGCATCGCCGCACCGTCGCACGCGTCCAGCGCGGCGCGCCAGTCGTCGTACACCTCCAGGACGTCCGGCTCGGCGATCCCGACCCTCGCGGCCTCCTCCAGCTCCGGCTCCTTCGTGAACAGAACGAAGCGCATCCCGCGAACCTCCCTGCCGGATTATGCGGCATGAGCGCGGGCGACCGAAAGGGGGAAGCGGGGACGAAGTGCCCACCGCCCCTCGCCGAAGGCCCCATCCTGCGAACGGCGGAACAGCAACCAGCGTTCAATTAGCTGTCGGCCCAGCCGATCCAAGGAAAGGTCCATGAGCAACAGCGCCACCTGCACGATCCGAACGGAGAGCGACCGCCGACGGTTCGAGGAACTCGTCGAGGCCACGCGCAGGCAGGCGTGGACCATGGCCAAGCGCCTCGCCGGCGACTCCAACGACGCCGACGACCTTCTGCTGGAAACCTACGCGAAGGCCTGGAGGGGGTTTGCCTCCTATTCTCCCGAAAGGCCCTTCGCGAACTGGCTGCTGCGCATCATGCAGCACGCCCACCTCGATTCCCGCCGCCGCGCCAACCCGATCCGCAAGGCCGAGTCGCTGAACTCGATGGTCAGCCCTTCCGATGGCGAGGTCCAGGAGATCCAGGTCGCCGACCCATCGGCCGGCCCCGACGAGGAGCTGTTCCGCAAGCAGCTCCGGGAAGAGCTGGACTCCTGCCTGGACCAGTTGCCGAAGATGTACCGCGATGCCATCGTGATGTGCGACTTCGACGGCCTGACGTACAGCGAGATCGCCGAGGCCCAGGGAACCACGGTGGGCACCGTCCGCTCCAGGATCCACCGGGGCCGGAAGCTTCTGCGCGAGCTTCTCCTGGCCCGTTCCGGCGGATTCTCGAAGATGTACGCGTAGCGCCGAGCGGCGCGCGCTGGGCATCGCCCAAAATGCGGGCGACGCCATGAAAAAGATCGCCTTCATCGGTGCGGGCAGCTTTGGGTTCACCCGGGGACTGGTCCGCGACATCCTCTCGTTCCCGGCGCTCAGCGACTCGACCATCGCGCTGATGGACATCGACCGCGAGCGGCTCGACTTCATCACCCGCGCGGTCCAGCGGATCGTCGACGCCGGCGGCTACCCGGCCAAGGTGGTCAGCACGCTGGATCGCCGCGAGGCTCTCGACGGCGCCGACGGCGTGGTCACGACGATCCTGCAGGGCGGGCCCAGGGTGTTCCGCACGGACATCGAGATCCCCAAGAAGTACGGGATCGACATCAACGTGGGCGACACGCGCGGCCCCTCAGGCATCTTCCGTTTCCTGCGCACGCTCCCGCCGATGCTCGACATCGTTCGGGACATCAACGAGCTGTGCCCGCACGCCGTCTACCTGAACTACACCAACCCCATGGCGATGCTGTGCCGCGCCATGCAGGGCGAATTCCCGAACCTGAAGATCAGCGGCCTGTGCCACAGCGTGCAGGGCACCGCCGAGATGCTCGCCCGGTGGATCGGCGCGCCGATGGAGGAGATCACCTACCTGTGCGCGGGCATCAACCACCAGGCGTTCTACATCCGCTACGAGTGGAACGGCAAGGACGCCTACCCGCTGATCCGCGAGGCCGTCCAGAGGCCCGAGATCTACAACGAGGAACAGGTGCGGAACGAGATGTTCCTGCACCTGGGCTACTACGTCACCGAGAGCAGCGGGCACAACTCCGAGTACAACGCCTGGTTCCGCAAGCGGCCGGACCTGATTGAGAAGTACTGCACGCACGGGACCGGCTGGAACCCGGGCCACCACGCCTACATCCTCAACGAGTATCTGCGGGCCGAGGACACCTGGCGCGACCACATCCAGGAGGAGCTCTCGAAGCCGGTGAACCTGGAGCGCGGCCACGAGTACGCCTCGTACATCTTCAACGCCTGCTTCGGCGACGGCGAGCTGTTCGAGTTCAACGGGAACGTGCGCAACTTCGGTCTGGTGGACAACCTGCCCTACGGCTGCTGCGTGGAGGTTCCCGTGCTGGCCAGCAAGCGGGGCCTCGACCCGATGCACGTGGGCAAGCTGCCGCCGTCGGTGACGCCGCTGGTGCACAACAGCGCCCTGTGCGAGGAGCTCGCGGTGGAGGGAGCCCTGGAGGGCGACCCCGAGAAGATCTTCCACGCGGTGCTGTACGACCCGCTGACCCAAGCGATGTGCAGCATGCAGGAGACCCGCGACATGGTGAACGAGATGTTCGCCGCCAACGCGGAGTACCTCGGCTACTTCCGGTCGCTGAAGGTCTAGCCC
>DPBN01000420.1 GCA_003516955.1 Armatimonadota bacterium
CGACGGGGCGGTGCTGCGGATGCGCGTCCTGGTCTCCCGCCAGGCTGGCCGACTGGACGGAGTGCCGAACGTGGAAGCCTCCGATCCACTCGGAGCGCACGCGAATGGTGAACAGGCCCTTGACCGGATCCCTGCGAATCTCGTCGAAGGTTCCCAGCAGCCCGCAGACGTCGATGCCGTTGCAGAGCGTAGCCATGGATGGCCCTCCGCGGAACGGCAACCTTACTATACGACGAGAATCGCGCCGAGGGGTATCGTGCGCCGCAGTGGTTCCCATCCTGCTTGCCGTTTTCGGTTGCTCCGGGCCGGGTTCGTATCCTTCGCCGAGCGAGGCGGGCTTTCACCATGCGGCCCTGATCTACGGGAAGGCCGAGCGCGGCGTCCGCGACCTGGAGCCCTACGCGGCTGAGTTCCGCGACGGATCGCCCCGCCGGTGGATGTTCGACGCCTTTCTGTTCCTGATCCGCAACCTTCCTTCGGGAGCGATCACGGAGGTCGATCCGACCCGAAAGCCGGACTGGGACTACCACTTGGATCAGTGGTTCCAGCAAGGGCGGGACCTCCATGCGCTGGACGAGGCGATCGAGGGAGCGGCTCGAACTCTGGGTCGGCCTCCTTCGAAGAGGAAGATCGTGCTGTCCGTGCCTTACCCGCATCCGGATGTGCGGGAGTTCGGCGACGTGGACGGAGACGGCCGGTCGGAGGACCTGGGCTCAGTCCAGGGCAGAAGGACGGTGCTTCGGTGGTACGTAGGGGAGGCCGTGAGGCGCTTCCGCGAGGCGGGCTTCCGGCACCTGGAACTTTGGGGCTTCTACTGGATGCGCGAGGACCTGCACGGCAGCGACGGCGAGCGGCTGCGGGACCTGGCCGACGTCGTTCACCAGCGGGGGCTCCGGGTGCTTTGGATCCCCTACTACAACGCTCCCGGTTGGACGGCCTGGCGAGAGGCTGGCATCGACGTCTGCATCCGCCAGCCCAACTACGCGTTCTGGGCCGGGAGGCACGAGGGATCCGTCCGCGCCAACAGGCTCATGGCGACGGCCGATCAGGCGCGCTCGGCTGGCGCGGGGATCGAGATCGAGGCCGGCCAGGTGCTTTCGAGCCGAGACGATCGGCGGGCCTTCCTGCAGTACCTGGCCGAAGGAGCACCGGATCGGAGCGCCTACCAGAACGGTGCGATGGCCTACTACCTGGGCACGGACGTCGTCGAGCGGTCGGCGCGCTCCGCGATTGCCGAGGTCCGGCGGGTGTACGTGGCCCTCGCCGAGTTCGTCGCCGGCGAGAGGCTGCCCGATCCTGATCCGCCCGTGGAACCCACGGTGGCCCTTCCCGCGGAATGGGGCTCGAGCGGCGGCCTCGGTTTGAAGCTGGCGACGCCGTCCGTCTTGGCGGATCTGGAATTGTACTTGGAGGAAGGAACCGACCCGTGGAGAGGGCTGGTGGAGGCCGAGGCCCGCACGCGGGACGGCTGGGCTCCCGCGGGCTGGGCGGTGCGCGCATCGTCCGATCGCGGGTCCGGGAGCCACCAGGTCATCGTGGTGCCGATCCAGCGCGAGGCCGGGGAGCTGCGGCTGCGTTGGAGCGGCCGGGGCCGCGCGGTCCTCGCTCGAGTGGGTGTCCGATTGGGCGCGCCCGCAGAGATCCGCCCGCACGGTTGGGTCGGGGAGCCCTACGCGATCGAACCGCCCGCTGGGGAGGCGAGGTACCCCGACTCGGGCGGTCTCCTGACGGACGGCTTGGTCGCCAGCGACGGGTTCCGGCGCGGCGCTTCCGTAGGGTGGCTTGGCGGCTCGGTGCGGATCTTGGTGGATCTGGGCCACGAGGTGTCGGTGGACGAGGTGCGGCTTCACTGCCACGGTGGCGGCGCGGCGGGGATCGGTTGGCCCGAGGAGGCTGCGGTGGCCGTTTCCAACGAGAGAATCTCGCAGCTCCAAGGGCTGGGTGCGCCCTCGCGGGGGCTGCGGGTGCTTTCCGAGCCTTCGATCGTCGTTCGCAACCGCCGCTCGGAGACCGATGAGTCGGGAGCGCTGGTCTTTCGGCCTCCGGCAGCCGTTCGTGGAAGGCACCTCCTTCTGAGCGCCAAGGCGGCGGGCTGGCTGATGGCCGACGAGCTGGAGGTTCGGAGCGGCGGCCGGAACGTGGCCCTCGGAAGACCATACCTGCTGTTCCCCCATCCGACGGCCGAGCCCGTGCCGGAGAAGATCTATCCCGACGACGGGATCCGCCTCACCGATGGGAGGATCGCCCAGGACTTCCAGCCCGGATTGGTGGCGGCTTGGCGGGATGTTCCTCTGCGGACCGTACGCATCCGGCCGGGGAAGCCGGTCGCGGTTCGCGAGGTCTCGGTCTGGGCGCTGGCGGGCGGGCGGCACGGCATTCTGTCTCCGGCACGGGTCACGGTGGGGCTGCGCGACGCGTCGGGGCGGTGGACCCGTGTCTCCGCGGTTTCCGATGCGCAAGGTCCGGAGGACGGATCCTCGTGCCGCCCGGTGCGCCACGTCGCCCAACTCCCAACGCCCATCGCGGCTGTAGAAGCAGAGGTCGCAATCGAAGGCAGGCCGGGCGGGTGGGTGGCGGTTAGCGAGGTTGAGGCCCGCTAGAGCGCAACAAGGCGAGCACCTCCTCCTCGGAGGTCTGGTCGAACACGTCGTACCACTCGCCGACGGCCCGAAAGTCGTCGGGAACGAGCAGGGTGTGCACCTCGTCCGCGACGGCCTGGAGGGCTTCCACCGCCGTGTCGCTGGCTACCGGCACGGCGATCACGACTCGCCGGGCTTGTGCCGCCCGGAGAGCTCGCGCCACGGCGACCAGCGTTCCCCCGGTTGCGGCGCCGTCGTCCGCAACCAAAACC
>DPBN01000013.1 GCA_003516955.1 Armatimonadota bacterium
CCGACGGCGACCTTTCCGGCAACCCCGCGGCTCCCTCGGGCGCTGGCGGCAGCGGCGATGCCTTCCCGAAGTTCCAGAACTACCTGTACGCGACGGTCCAAAGCACCACGATCCGGAACGAGGATCCGGCCAAGATCTACCTGAGCCGCGATCTCCAGTTCCTGCGCATCCGCGAGAAGACGACGAACCTGAAGCGGTTCATCGACGTCGGCGCTAGGGAGCAGTACACCGCCTACGGCGTGGACGTGGACCAGGACGAGGCGGAGAACCCGCCCTCGGCGAAGTGGACCGTGTTCAACAAGCCCGGCGGCCACAAGACCGGCAACCCCGGCGAGCGCGAGCTGCAGCAGAACATCGCCCCGACCTCGCAGGCCACGATGGAGGCCGGTGGCATCCTGGTCGCGGGCAACGTGGCCGGCGAGGTCACGATCACCGTTCAGTCAGGTGACGCCTTGGCGGTTCTGGAGCCTGACTCCTACGACGTGTCGATCTACGGGCTTCCTAAGCAGGTGTTCTTCGTTAACGGCCCGCAGGAGTTCGACCCGAACTCCCCGTGGGAGGCGGCGGTGATCCCGGTCGGCATCGCGACCAACCCGTTCACCCAGCCCGCGTCGGAGGTTCGTGCCTCGCAAGGTCAGGCCAACGGCGACAATCCGCCCGACTGGGTGGCCTACCTCTACGCCGGCATCTGCGACTCCTGGGGGCACAACCTCGCTCCGCTGGCCGGCGTCGGCTACGAGCTGACCGTGGCGAAGGGTGAGCCGTATCATCCGTTCTCCATCGAGGTGGTGACGGACCCGGTCGGTGTCGCCGGGGAGCCGTGTGCGATCATCACCTTCGCCGGGTTCGGGGCCGGATTCGGCGAGGCCCGGTTCACCTTGGCCGGCACCTACACCGGCGTGCGGGGCGGCTTGAGCCAGGAGTTCTCCATCACCCGAGTGGTGCGCGTGAACACCAACAACTGATCCGGGCTCTTCGGCTCGGAGGAGGGGTCGGCTTCTCAGGAGGCCGGCCCCTCGTCTTTGGCCTCGCGGACGGCTTGGGCCCATGTCCGGTAGAATCTAGTGAGAGATTCGCCCGCCGGCACCGTCGGGCCATTGGAAGGAACCTATGCCAGAGAACACCGTTGCCGTCGTCGGAGGAGGCTTGGCCGGCCTCATGACCGCCATGAAGCTGGCCGAGGCCGGCGTGAAGGTCAAGTTGTTCAGCATCGTGCCCGTGAAGCGCAGCCACAGCGTCTGCGCGCAGGGAGGCATCAACGGCGCCGTGAACCTGCGCGGCGAGGGCGACTCGCCCTACCTGCACTTCGAGGACACGATCACTGGCGGCGACTTCCTGAACCATCAGCCCCCGGTGATGCGCATGGCTGAGAGGGCGCCGGCGATCATCTACCTGCTGGACCGCATGGGTGTGCCGTTCAACCGCACCGCGGAGGGCCTGCTCAGCTTCCGAAGGTTCGGCGGCACCCTGAAGCACCGCACGGCGTACGCCGGCGCCACCACGGGACAGCAGCTGCTGTACGCCTTGGACGAGCAGGTTCGCCGTTGGGAGGTCGCCGGCCTGGTGGAGAAGTTCGAGGGCTGGGAGTTCCTCGGCATCGCCAAGGACGCGGAAGGGCGGTGCCGCGGGCTGGTCGCCCAGAACCTGCGCACGATGGAGATCCGGGGCTTCGCCACGGACGCGGTCGTGATGGCCACGGGCGGGCCCGGCCTCATCTACGGCAAGTCCACCAACTCGGTGATCAACACCGGCTCGGCCGTCAGCATCTGCTATCAGCAGGGGGCGATCTACGGCAACCCGGAGATGGTGCAGATCCACCCGACGGCCATCCCCGGCGAGGACAAGCGGCGGCTGATCAGCGAGTCGGTGCGCGGCGAGGGCGGCCGCCTGTGGGTTCCGCGCGACCCGATGGACTCCAGGCCACCGGCCGAGATTCCCGAGAAGGACCGCTGGTACTTCTGCGAGGAGCTGGACCCCGTGTACGGCAATCTCCTGTCGCGCGACATCGTCAGCTTCGCGATCTACTGCGTCTGCCGGATCGGGCGGGGCGTGCAGGGCAAGGAGCAGGTCTATCTGGACATCACCCACCTGCACCGCGAGAAGGGCATGACCCGCGAGCAGATCAACGACAAGCTCGAGGGTGTGCTGGAGATCTACGAGAAGTTCATGCGCGAGGACCCGATTGAGGTTCCGATGCGCGTGTACCCCGCCGTGCACTACTCGATGGGCGGCCTGTGGGTCGACTACGAGAAGGGCCACGAGACGGCGATCGACATCGACTCGCCGCGGAACCAGATGACGAACATCCCCGGCCTCTACGCCGCCGGAGAGTGCGACTTCCAGTACCACGGTGCGAACCGGCTCGGAGCGAACGCGCTCCTGAGCTGCCTGTACGGCGGCGAGATCGCCGCGCAGGGGGTGCAGGCGTACCTCAAGAGCATGGATGCCTCGGCCGATCAGGCCGGCAGCCTCGTGGAGGAGGCCCGCAGGCAGAGGGAGTCGGAGTACGAGGCCCTCAAGCGCAGCAGCGGCAAGGAGAACCCGTTCCGCCTGCACCAGGAGCTGGGCGACTGCATGTGGAACAACTGCGGCATCTGGCGGACGCAGAAGGACCTGCTGGCCGCCCGACAGAAGCTGGACGAGCTCGCTGCCAGGGCCAAGCAGTGCGACCTGCTCGACGCCTCCGGCTGGGCGAACCAGTCGGTGCCGTTCGCCCGCGCCTTGCAGAACATGATCGAGCAGGCGAAGGCGATCGTCGGCGGGGCGATCATCCGCGACGAGAGCCGCGGCGCGCACTTCAAGATGGATACCCCCGACCGGAACGACGCGGAGTGGCTCAAGTCCACGCTGGCCAAGTGGACCCCCAACGGGCCGCAGTTCGAGTTCGAACCGGTGGAGTGCAGCTACATCCCGCCGAGAGCCCGCAAGTACCGGATCAACCAGAACAAGATCGTCAAGGAGATCATGGGCGAGGAGGCGCTGAAGGGCGTCGGCGGAGCCTGACGGCGAGCCGGACCAGCGGGGCGGCCCCGGGGGCGGAAGCCTTCGGGGCCGTCTGCCTGTCGATCCCTCGTTCGCCCGGACCGGTGGGGCGCTAGGGCCTCCACCCCTCGACCGCCAACGCCTCCAGGAGGTCGGCGTCCGTCACCATGCGCACCACCCGCTCGCGTGTGCGATGCTCCAGCGGGCGTCGCTCGGACTCGGCCAGTGCGGCCATGGTGCAGGCGCCGACCGCGACCGCGCGGCAGAGGCCGGGTTTGGACACCTTTTCGAACGTGTCTCCCACGGCGTGGTAGTAGTGGCCACCCTGGCCCTCCAGCCGCCCGAGCAGGCCCACGACCGGCACGCCTTCCAGCATGAATGGCTGGTGGTCGCTGTGCAGACCCGCCTTGCCGTCGAAGGAGTCCGGGTCCATGCCGAGCCCATCGAGCCTTTCCGCAAGCTGACGGAAGAGGGGCGGCAGCTCCGATTCGCCCGGTATCCAGTAGCCGTGCGGGGTGCCCGTCATGTCGAAGTTCAGGACGGCGGCGTAGTTCGGCAGCTCGGCCGCGTGGAGCCGGGCGTGGTGCTTGCTGCCTAGCAAGCCGACTTCCTCCGCGGCCCAAAGCGCGAAGCGGAGCGTGCGCCTCGGTGTAGGTAGGTTCTGGGCCAAAACCCTGGCGAGATCGAGCACGATGGCCGATCCAAGGCCGTTGTCGGTGGCGCCTTGCGACGGATCCCAGCTGTCGAGATGGGCGCCGGCGAGCACGACCTCCTCCGGCCGCTCTGTGCCTGGAATCTCGGCGATCACGTTCCGGACGGTGGCTCGGCGGATGCGGTTCGACATCTCCACCTTCACGGACAAGGTCACACCCGAGGCGAGAAGGCGCTTCAGCCTGGCACCGTCCTCTTGGGAGATGCCGATGCCGGGGATCGGCGCCTCCCGCTCCGCGCACATCCCGGTTCGGGGCAGGTTTCCCGGAGCCGAGCTGTACAGAAGCAAACCGGCTGCGCCGAACTCGGCAGCCAGAGCGAGCTTCTCGGAACGGTGGAGCGGTCGATGCCCGGGCGCCACGCCCTCGTCGCAGAGCACCCAGCGGCCTCGTACGCGCTCGGTCAGCCGTTCCAGGTCCGGGCGCTCTCCGTGGCCGGCGTCCACGACCTCCGCCGTGAGCGACGCCCGCTGGGGGCTGTTGCCGTGCGCCAGGGCGCAGAGCCTCCAGGGCGCAGGCCCCAGGGCGACCGCCTCTAGGTCGCCACGCTCCCAGGCGTCGATCTCGAACGGCTCGAAGGTCGGCTCCAAGCCGAAGCTGCGCAGGGCTTCGGCCGCCCACTGCTCCGCGGCCTCTCCGGCGGGGGATCCGGCGACGCGGCCGCCCACGTTGTCGCAGAGCCAGCGCAGACGCTCGTAGGACTCGTTGCGCAGGAGGGCGGAGGCGACGAGGCGATCCAGATCGATACCTTCGGGAAGCATGCGGCCATGCTATCCGAAGGCCCGGAAGCCTCGCTAGTCCGAGTGGCCCCTCAGGCTTGCTCTTCCCGCGACTTGGAGACGGCGGTGAAGTGCGATCCGATGAGGATGCCGAACACCAGGCACGCCAGCGCCAGGTTGGAAACAGGAATCATCGGCAGCTTGCCGGAGGTCGGGTCGAAGTGGGAGAAACGGTAGCCCCACAGGCCGACCAAGGCCAGAACGACCACGCCGAGCGTGCGGAAGGCTGGACCGGGGCTCTTGACCGTCGCCGAGGTGAGGAGGATGAGGAGAAGGCCGACCAAGCCGCCGATGACGAGAGACGCCACGCTCCTCGCCTGGGCATACCCCACGACTCCGCCCAGGATGTTGATCAGTCCGTAGGCATAGAGGATTCCGCGAAGCCAACGCATGGAGTGAACTTACCTAACGAAGAACCCCCTCCGGGCATTTCGTGCCCAGAGGGGGTTCGGCAGCGAGCGAGGCAATTCTACTTCGCTGGCATGGCGAACAGCTTGTCGTCCACCGGCACGCCCTGCTTGATCTCCTTCATCGTGATCTGGATCTCGATCGGCCCGACCTTGACGACCTGCTTGGTGGCGAGCTTGAGGCCCTCGAACTCCTTGTAGTCGCTGAAGTAGGCCTCGAAGGGCATCTCGCCCATCGCCCCAGCCTGCACGCCGGTCTGCTTCAGCAGCAGGAAAGTCTCGGCGTCGAAGTACTGGCGCATCGGTTTGCCCTCCTTGGGGGTCAGCTCGACCACGTGCACGTCCTTGTCGCCGAACTTTTCCTTACCGACGTAGACGGCCTTGCTGTAGAACTGCTTCCAATCGGTCGAGACGATCGAGCTGTTCCTCGCCATCGCAGCCTTCTCGGCTCCCTCGAGCTTGCGCAGACCCTGGATCGGGTCGCTGGACCAAGCCACCTTTCCATCGAAGCCCTGGATGGTCTTGCCCAGCCCTTCGATGTCCGTCTCCACGCGGATCTTGTTGGGAGCCTTCACGTAGGTGACGACGGAACCCTTCAGCCCCTGCATCGGGGCCTCCATGGTGGCTTTGAGGACGGCGGTTTTGATCTTGGAGATCGTCGCTTTGCCGCCGCTGGCCTCGATGGCCTTGTCCAGAACCTGCTCCGCGGTGATGTCGGCCTGCGCCGGGGCCTGGGCCCACGAGCCAGCCACCGAGAGAAGAAGAGACAGAAGAGCGAGATTGCGAAGCGATGCTTTCATGGGAGGATTCCTCTAGCGTTTTACGCCTGATGGAGCAGGCTGGTTACCGAGCAAGAGTTGGACGGCGCGGTGCAGCACGACGTCTCCGTCGCGGAGGAGCGCCTGTCGGGTGAGCTGCACCGGGACGTCCGGGATCGCGCCGCGTCCCTCGAGCAGAACGCCCTTTGGGGTGCGGAAGTCCGCGAAGGCGAATTGGAGGCGGTTGCCGCAGGGAAGCCGCTCGATCACGGAGGGAAGCACCGCGCCGGCCGTCCTCTCGCCCACCAGGCGGGCCACACCGAGCTCCTGCAGGCCGGCGGCGAGGATCTCGGACGTGCTCGCGGAGGTGGCGTCGATGAGGACGGCCACCGGCCCGCGGTAGAGCGGCGGCTGCGGGTTCACGGAGAAGCGGGTCTGCCCCGTGCGCATGCGCATCGTTCCAAGCTGGGCCGGCCACTCGACGAACTTCGCCGCGATGGGGATCGCCATCGCACCCATGCCCCCGGGGTTGCCGCGAAGGTCCAAGATGATTCCCTTGGCATCCCTGAACGAGTCGATGGCCTTCTTGATCGGCTCCAGCAGGGGCATCATGAAGATGTTGAAGCGGATATAGCCGACGTTTCCGGGCAAGCGCCGGACGTCCGCCCGAGCCCGGAGGGGCGGCAGTTCGCCGAAACGAACCACCTGGCCAGGGGACGGCACGCGATCCATGGTCACGGTCACCGTGCGGTACGAGCCGTCGTAGAACGTGGCCGCAACCGGCTTCCCGACCGGTCCCGAAAGGGCGGCGCGGAGCGCGGAAGCGATCTTCAGAGGGACCAGGTTGCGCTGGGCCGGGTCCTGGAGGATCGCTCGGACGATCGGCGCCACCGGCCGCGAATCGACCGAGACCAGGATCCAACCTGCCCGGACGCCCGCCTTCTCGGCCGGCGAGCCCGGCTCGACGCCCACCACGGTGGGACGGCCCTCCACGAGGCCGATCCTCAGCCCGGGCTCGCCGTCGGCGAGCGTCGTGGAGGCGGCCGCCCCTGCCCCGTAGGCGGAGGAGGGGATCACGCCGAAGTGCGAGGCTCCCAGCTCGTGCAGGAGCCCGTTCAGCGCCTCGAGGTATTCCGCGTCGTTCCTCGCTTCTTGGACCTTGGCGCGGTAGCGGTCTTTGAGCTTCGACCAGTCCACGCCGCCGAACTTGGGGTCGAAATAGTACTCGTTGACCCTGCTCCACACCGTGTCGAACGACTGGAGCCTCGTCACGACCGGAACGTCGGCCCGCGCGAGCGCGCCCAGCACCGACAGCGCAGCGAGGGACAGAAGCTTCTTCACGGCGTCAGCTTACCGGATCAGCCGAGCGCCACCCCGAGATCCTTTCGCAGCAAGGATCTCGCCCGGAAAAGCCAGCTCTTGATCGTGCCCTCGGGCTTGTTCAGCGCCTCGGCGATCTCACCGACGTCCATGTGGCGGAAATGACGCATGAAGACGATCTGCCGATAGCGGTCCGGCAGCCGCTCGATCGCACTGATCACGGCGCCGTGCTGAATCTGGGATGCGGCGGTGGCCTCCAGCTCCACGGGGTCGGCGATCTGGGTCTGCTGGTCGTCCAGAGACTGGCCGTCCCGCTTGCGATCGCGCACGACGTCGACGCAGCAGTTGGCGCAGATTCGGCAGAGCCAAGGGCGGATCGGCCTCTCGGCGTCGAAGTCCGCCAAGTTCCGCCACGCCTTGAGAATGGTCTCTTGGACCACGTCGTTGGCGTCGTCCGGGTTCCGCAGCATCCTCAGGGCCATGCTGTACAGGACCGAGCGGTGACGATCGACGAGCAGCTCGAAAGCGACCTGCTCCCCCGCCTGGGCGCGCTGAATCAGATGCGTCTCCCAGCCAACCACCCTGCTGCCGTGTCTCATCTCCTTCCTGGTGCGGAAGCCGCTTCCCTCATCTTAAGACGCGCCAAAAGACCCGAAGGTGCGTCGCCCGGGCCGATCGTCCTGCCCCCTGCGTCGCCCCCGGCGAAATTGCGTGCGGACCTGTCACGAATACTGTGTAGGGTTCCGACCCGACTGCCGACATTACCAGTATGTCGGCACGGACGCTGATGCAATGGTGCCTGGTTGGGATGCCGGGATTCCTGATGGCGTTTCTGAGCCTCGGAGCCAGAACCTACCGCGATGGGTTCGAGTACCGGTGCTACAGCGCCACGCAGAACCGAGACGTGGAAGCCTACATCGAGCCGTTGCGGCAGGTG
>DPBN01000341.1 GCA_003516955.1 Armatimonadota bacterium
GTGGCGGCCGGCGAGGCCGCGGCGGTGAAGGCGTCGATCCTCCTCTCCAAGGGCGCGATCGCGCTGGACCCGTTCGTCGCCCGCGTCCGCGAGGAGAAGTGCACCGGCTGCGAGCTGTGCCTGGCCGAGTGCGAGTACCGCGGCGCTCTGACGATGGCCGACTCCGCCGACGGCCGGAAAGTCGCCCGCGTCAACCCCGCCCTGTGCGCGGGATGCGGCGCGTGCGCGGCCGTCTGCGAGCCTAGGGCGATCGAGATCGCCGGCTGGTCGCTGGACCAGTTCGACGCCATGGTCGACGCGCTGGTGGCGCACTGAGGGGGACCAAGATGGCAGAGGAAACCGCCAAGAAAACCAACCGCGCCCTGGAGCAGCTGAAGCAGCTGCGCTCGGAGCGCGCCGAGGAGAACAAGAAAAAGGCCGAGCGGCAGAAGGAGCAGAACCGCCTGCAGAAGGCCGTGCTCGACGCCTTGGGCGACGGGGAGCGCACCGTCCCCGAGATCGCCGAAGCCGCCGGCATCGACACCCAGACGGCGCTGTGGTGGGTCACGGCGCTGCGCAAGTACAACAAGGTCGAGACCGCCGGCAAGCGCGGCGACTACCCGACCTACCGGAGGAAGTAGCCATGGCCGTCACCGTCCAACCCGAAGTCCTCGACGACATCAAGCGGTACGGGGCGTTCGACATCTCCGCCTGCTTCCACTGCGGCAACTGCACCGCGGTCTGCCCGCTCAGCGACCAGGCCGGGTCGTTCCCGCGCAAGCTGATCCGCCTCGGGCAGATCGGCGACCGGAAGCGCCTGGCCTCCAGCCCCGAGGTGTGGCTCTGCTACTACTGCGGCGAGTGCAGCGAGACCTGCCCGCGGCAGGCCGAGCCCGGCGAGTACATGGCGGCGCTCCGCCGCTACGCCATCGCCGCGGCCGAGCCCACGGGCCTGGCCAGGCTGATGTACAAGTCCATCGGCCTCTCGCTTCTGGTCACCCTGCTGGTCGGCATCGTGCTGGGGATGTTCCTGCTCGCCCGGCCCGCGGAGTCGCAGAACCTGCCGCACATCCAAGCGTGGATGTTCGACCTCGTGCCCTACGAGACCATCCACAACATGGGCATCGCGGTGTTCGTGATCGCCGGCCTGACCATCCTGGCCGGGTTCGGCAGAACCCTCCGTTCGATCTGGGGCGGGCCCGACGGCAAGGGTCCCGGCAAGGCGTCGTTCGCCGACCTGAGGCGGGCCCTGGCGTGGACCTTCAAGGAGATCGCCCTGATGAACCGCCACCGCGAGGAGGCCGACAGCGCCGCCGCGAGCCTGCCCGTTTGGCTCCGCGCCAGCGTCGCGCACCGGCTGATCATGTATGGGTTCCTCGCGCTGCTGCTGGCCACCACGCTCGACTTCGTGTTCATCACGCTGCTGCCGCTGGGGCTGGTCACCTTCTGGCCGGCGCGCATCATCGGCATCCTCGGCGGCATCGCGATGATGGTCGGCGTGGTCGGCGCGTCGTGGCGCCGGATCCGCAAGCTCGAGAAGAACGTCGCCCGCTCGGCCTTCGCCGACTGGTGGGTGCTGTTCTTCCTGTTCGTCCTCGGGGTCACCGGGTTCTGGCTGACGGGCGTCGTGACCGTCCGGCCGGAGAAGAGCGTGGCCTACGACATCGTTCTGCTGGTGCACGCCGCCATGGCCATGGAGCTGGTGCTGATGCTGGCCTTCACCAAGATGGCCCACATGCTCTACCGCCCGCTGGCGCTGCTGGTGTACCGGCTCAAGACCCAACCCCAGGCCTGAGGCCTGACCGACAACAAGCGACGAAGCACGGAGAGAGAACCAGCCATGTCGACGATCGAACAGAACCCCTCGCTGGAGGCCCTGACCGCCGAGCTCGAGCGGCTCCGGTCCGAGGTCGAGCAGATCAAGGCCAACCAGCCCGACGACAAGCTCTCGATGGTCGTGATGAGCGGCGACCTGGACCGCCTGCTCGCGGCGTTCATCATCGCCACGGGCGCGGCCGCCATGTTCGAGGAGGTCGTGATGTTCTTCACGTTCTGGGCGACCCCCGCCCTGCGCGACCCCAAAAAGAACCCGCCGAAGAAGGACCTCCTGTCCAAGATGTTCGGCTGGATGCTTCCCAAGGGGGCCGGCAAGCTCAAGCTCAGCCGGATGCACATGGCGGGCATGGGCACCGGCATGATGAAGGGCCTGATGCGCAAAAAGGGCGTGCTGTCCCTCGAGCAGCTCATGAAGCAGGCCGCCGACTCCGGCGTGAGGATCTACGTCTGCCAGATGAGCATGGACCTGATGGGCATGACGCTCGACGAGATGATCGACTACCCGGACATGAAGCCCGCCGGCGTCGCCAAGTTCCTTGCCGAGGCCGGCACCAGCAAGAGCACGCTTTTCATCTGAGCTCTCTCTCGTGCGAACGGGCGTCCTCCCGGCTTGCCGGGGGGCGCCCTTCGTCGCCGGGCCGGGCCCGCTCCGCGACCGACGCCGGGCTTCCACAACCGAAGAACGGCGTGGAGGCCACCTTGGGCGGCTCTCCCCTCAGGGCCGCCGAGATCGCCTGCGCGGCGTAGGCCGTCTCCTGGGCGTCGCAGAAACGGCCGATGTTGTAGGCGCCCAGATAGACGG
>DPBN01000392.1 GCA_003516955.1 Armatimonadota bacterium
TCGGCGAAGCCCGCCTGGACCGTCAGCGGCGCCCCCGTCGAGGCCGGCCAGCCCGTTGCGGCGCGGCTCGCCGGGGCCACCGAAGCCCGATGGAACGGTCGCGACTTCCAGCCGCTCGAGGCGGCCTTGGCGGACACGGGCGGTCTGCCCGCCGGCCAACACGTCCTGACGGCGCGGGCGGGCGAGGATGGGCCGTGGGTTCCGCTTCCCGTTGTGATCCGTCGGCGCGGCACACGCCTGCAACCCCTGTGGGAGACGGAGCTGCCCGGCGGCGTGATGTCCCACGTGCGGCCACACGGCGACCGCCTGTTCCTGAGCTGCATGGACGGGTCGCTGGTCTGCCTCGATCGGCGGACGGGGGCAGCCGTCTGGACCGCGCGCACCGAGGACTACTGCCACAGCACGCCGCTGGTCGCCGGCGGCCGGGTCTACGTGGGCAGCGCGGACGGGCGCCTGCACGCGTTCGACGCCAGAACTGGCGAGCGACTCTGGCGCAAGGCGACCGGCGGTCCCGTGTATGCCTCCCCCGCACTCGCCCGCGGCATCCTCGCGATCGCCTCGGGCGACGGGCGCGTGTACGGCCTGGACCCCGACTCCGGAGCCGAGCGCTGGCGCTACGAGATGCCCTCGAGCAACACCGCGTTCGCGCAGTCCGTGGCCGCCACCGACGGCGAGCGCTTCTACATCGGAGCCTGGGACAACGGCCTCTATGCGCTGGACGCGGCCTCCGGCAGACTGGCCTGGAGGAGGCTGTGCTGCGCCACGACCTTCGCTTACTCTCCGGCGATCGGCAGCCCCTGCGTGGACGGAGGCTTCGTGTACGCCTCCGCGAACGGCAACCGGCTGTTCTGCTTCGAGGCTGAGACGGGCGAGCCGGTGTGGGAGGTCTCCAGTCCGGGCGACAAGTACGGGCACTCGGGACCGGTCCGCGTCGGCGACCGCGTGGTGGTCGGATGCCTGGGGGACAACGGCGAGGTGCGCTGCGTCCGCGCCGACACCGGCCAGGAGCTGTGGGTGGCGAAGACCGGCAGCGTGATCTACGACTCCTCTCCGGCGGTGTGGCGCGACTGGGCCGCGATCGGCTCGGTGGACTCCCTGCTGAGCGTGGTCTCGCTGAAGGACGGCTCCTTGGCCGCCCAGCATCGGTTGCCGCAGGGGCACTTCCTTTCGACTCCCGCGTTCGAGGACGGCGTCGTGTACGCCGCAACCTTCTCGAACCGCGCGGTGGCGCTGAGGTTCCGACCGTAGCTCCCGAGCGCGGCGCCGCCCCGTCGGTCTGGGGCGAGGCTTCCATCGCTTCGCCTCCTCGGGGAGGCGCCGGCCGATCGCCCGGGAGATTCCCGAGGCCGTGGCAAGGCCCGCGGCGGCCCGCTCTCGGGGTTCTTTTGGGCCCTTAGGCTCTTGGGACCTTTCGCGGGCGGGTCCTTTCGCGCCGAGCGACCGCCGCCGAAGAAGGGCCGGAGGGCTGGGACGTCCGCTCCTGCGCCGGCGACGGCCTCGTAGATCATGAACGAGCGGCTCCGGTTGCCAACGCGGGGCCGTGGGGTCGAACATGAGCAAGATCAAGACCGAGATTCTGCAAGCCAACCAGCGCTACGCCGCGGAGTTCGGCGACAAGGGGTCGCTGGCCCTGCCGCCGGCCCGACGGTTCGCGGTGCTGACCTGCATGGACGCGCGCCTGGATCCGGCCAAGTACGCCGGGCTCGCCGAGGGCGACGCGCACGTGATCCGCAACGCCGGGGGCCGAGCCAGCGACGACGCCATCCGCTCGCTGGTCATCAGCCACAAGCTGCTGGGCACCGTCGAATGGTTCGTGGTGCACCACACCGACTGCGGCATGGCGCTGTTCGACCAGGAGACCATGGCCAGCCTGCTGGAGGGCAGCCTGCACACCGCCGAGCTGACCTCCGAGGGCTGGAGGAACCCCGTCCAGGACGGCGGCTCGCCGGAGGGCCGCTTCGTCAACTGGCTGACGTTCCGGGACGAAGCCTCCAGCGTGGTGGACGACGTGCGGCGGATCCGCAGCCACCCGTTGGTGCCGAAGGACATCCCGATCCACGGCTTCGTGTACGACGTGCGCACCGGACGGCTGATCGAGGTGCCCGAGGCCACCGAGGCGGGGCGCCCCGCCTGAGAGACGCCCGCGCGGGCGGTCCGGAGGGGGCACAATGGAGCCATGGAAACGCCCCGCCTCCGGGTCGCCCGCGCCCACGACGGCGCACCGCTGAGCCTCGACCCCGATTCGGATCTGTTCAGGAATTCTCATCCGATCTGGATTGAATCGTTCCCTTGGAAGCCTGAGGGCGGCTTCGCGCCGAGGTGCGAGGCGCGGCTCGCCTGGCAGAGCGAAGCCCTCTGCGCTCTGTTCCGGGTCGAAGACCGGTGGGTGCGCTGCCTCTGCACCGAGCCGGGAGGGCCGGTATGGGAGGACTCCTGCGTGGAGCTGTTCTTTAGCACCGGCGTGGGCTACTTCAACGTCGAGATCAACTGCGGGGGTTCGCCGCTGCTGGCTTGGCAAACGGCCCGAGGCCAGAACCGGCGGGCCGCCTCGGCCCAGGAGCTAGGCCGGCTGGAGATTCTCACCACGGAGCCTGCTCGGATCGACCCGGAGATCGCGGAGCCGCACCCCTGGAGCCTGGCCGTGCGGGTGCCGTTCGAGGTCCTGCGAAGCGTCGGCGCGTTCCAAGACCCGGAACGGTGCAACCTTTGGCGCGGAAACCTGTACCATTGCAACGAGAACGGCTCGCAGCCTCGCTGGGGCAGCTGGGCGCCGATCCGCACGCCAACCCCGGACTTTCACCGCCCCGAGTTCTTCGGCGAGTGGCTCCTCGAGGGGTCGCCTCAGGGCTGAACCCCGCCGGGGTAGTGGCGCACGCCGTCCGGGTCGATCGCGATCAGGTCGAACCGCGTGCGTCGGTTCGGCTCGCCGATCTGCGCCAGATAGTCCTCGGCGGCGGCGACCAGCCTGCGGGTCTTGATCCCGTCCACCGCCTCCTCGGGGCGACGTGTCGTGGAGGCGCGGAGCTTCACCTCCACGAACACGAGCAGCTCTCCGTCCAAGGCCACGAGGTCGATCTCTCCTCGCCTCGAGCGGAAGTTGCGCGTGACGATCGTGTATCCGAGGGCCCGGAGGTGCTCCGCCGCCAGCGCCTCGCCCCGCGCTCCTACCGCGTGGCGCTCGCTCGGTCGAGGGCGTCTCGGCACGGCGCGAAGGACCTCCTGTGGATCGGGCTGGGGCCGAGGCGGCGAAGGGCCTCCAGGTGGTCGGGGGTCGGGTACCCGAAGTGCCGCTCGAAGCCGTAGCCGGGATGCTCCTCGGCCAAGCGGAGCATCAGCCGGTCGCGGTGCACCTTGGCGAGGATGGACGCCGCAGCGATGCAGGCGTAGGTCGAGTCTCCCTTGACCACGGCCTGCCCGCGCAGGCCCTCCGGGAGGCGGTCGCCGTCGACCAGCACGTCCGCGCCCGGCATTCCGAGGGCATCCACCGCCCGGCGCATCGCGAGCATCGCGGCTTGGAGGATGTTCAGGCGGTCGATCTCCTCCACGCTGGCCTCGGCGATCGCCCAGCGGCCCACGGAGCGGATGCACCGCGCGAGCTCCTCTCGGCGCCGCGGACTGAGCTTCTTCGAGTCGTCGAGGCCGATCGGCGGCGGACCCTCCGGCAGGACCACGGCCGCGGCGACCACGGGCCCGGCCAGCGGCCCGCGACCCGCCTCA
>DPBN01000092.1 GCA_003516955.1 Armatimonadota bacterium
GAAGGCTCGTGCCAGAACTCCGGCAGGCCCAAGCGCCGCCGAATCTCGTTCACCCGGTCCACGGTGGCCGCCTGCTCGGCGCTCGGGTCCGGCAACCGGACGGCGGCCTCGGGAGAAACCTCGAAGGTCCACTGTTTCTCCGCGCGGTAGCGGCCGTCGAACTCCACGACGCACCGGGCCGCGTGCCGGCCGGGCGCCAAGGGAGACTCCGGCCGCCAGACCACCGCGCCGGACCGTTCGTCGTACCGTGCCGGAACCGCCAGGCCGTCCAGGTGCAGCGACACGCCCGTCACCCGCGCACCGCCGTACGGCGCCACGCGCCAGGCCACCTCGACCTTGGCGTAGCGCACCACGCCCTGCGGGGCGGGGGGATAGGCCCGGTACCCGAAGGCCGCGCAGAGCGCGGCGGCCGTCGCGGCGGCCAGAACCAAAGCGGAACGGATCGCGGGGCGCACCATGGTCCGTTTCCGTTGTTCCGCGTCCGTCCGTGCCTCGCCCCGGCCAGAGTGCGGGGTGCTTCATAATCGGGCCATGTTGGCCCACGCTCTCGGCCTCGCGGCGGCTCTGTCGCTTACGGAGGCCGACGCACCGAACAAGCCCTCCTACCCCACCTTGCCGATCCGGATCGCCCCCCGGCCGAGCCGCTTCCAGCTCGGGACGCCGTTTCCGAACCTCCCTCCGATCCTGTTGGACACCGAGGGCAACGGCTACGGCCTGGCGCAGCAGACGGCCAGGGCCCGGCAGCTGCAGGCGCGCATCCTGTGGATCGACGCCACCGCGAACCTCGGGCGCGTCAACAGCAGGGAGAAGATCGACGAGCTTGCTCGGCGCATCGCGGCCGCGGGCTTCAACACCGTGGCGTTCGACGTCAAGCCGATCGTCGGCAAGACGCTGTACCCCAGCCGGCTGGCCCCCAAGATGACCGAGTGGCGAGGCAACCGTCTGCCGGAGGACTTCGACCCGCTGGCTGCGATGGTCGAGGCCTGCCATCGGGAGGGCCTGAGCCTCTTCGTGAGCCTCAACGCGTTCAGCGAGGGGCACCGCGACGTCGAGCAGGGCCTCGCCTACCTGAAGCCGGAGTGGCAGACCGTGCTGTACGACATCGAGGGATCTGTGCGCTCGTCCGCCGGGGGCCGGTCCACCTTCCGGCTGATGGACCGCCCCAACGCGATGACCACATTGGAGGACCAGCTGGCCGTTTTCACGGACCTCTCCCGCGTGCCGACGCGTCTCAACGGCGACTCGAAGGCGGCCGTGGTGGACGCCAAAGGGCAGGTGATCGCGCAGCTGGAGGGCTCAGTGGTGCGCAGCCAGGCTCCGGCGATCCCGTCGGGCGGCAGCATCCTCGTGGGCATCGGGCGTGGCGCCGAGTTCCTGAGGGCCAGCGCTCGGGCCGGCGACCGGCTTTCGTTCGAATGCAAGCCGGACTTCGTGCCGATCACCCGCAGACCTTGGCAGCAGGTGCCGGTGATGGTGAGCCCGCACAACCCGGAGGTCCGCCGGCGCGCCCTCGAGGTGCTCAGCGAGCTGTTGACGAACTACGAAGTCGACGGCGTCCTGTACGACGACCGGTTGCGCTACGCCGGCCTGAACGGCGACTTCAGCGACTGGGCGCGCTCGGAGTTCGAGGCGCTGGTCGGGGAGAAGCTGCAGTGGCCCGACGACGTGTTCCGTTGGACGCTCCAGCCCGATCTGACGCGCGGGATCGTGCCCGGCAAGTGGTACGACGCCTGGCTGGTGTTCCGTGCGCAGACGATCCGCAACTGGGTCGCCGAGGCGCGTGACGTGGTGGAGCGGGTGCGTCCTTCGGCGCTGTTCGGCGTGTACGCGGGTTCATGGTACGGCGAGTACGTGAACCTCGGCTCGAACTACGCCGCGACGACCGCCCAGGCTGGGTTCCGGTTCCTCACCCCGCAGTACCAGCAAACCGGTTTCGCCGACCTGCTGGACGTGTTCATCGCCGGATGCTACTACCCGTCGGCGACGATCGCCGAGGCCATGGAGGCGGGGCAGCCGACCGGAACGACCGTCGAGGCGGCCGGACAGCTCGTGAACCGCCTGGTGGACGACCAGGCTTGGGTGTACGCCGGGCTGTCGATCGAGGCCTTGGGCGGCGACCGCCTCAGACTGCAGCGGGCTCTGCAGGCCGCGGCCGCATCGAGCCAGGGCGTGATGGTGTTCGACCTGTCGCACAACATCGACCGGGTGTGGGGCGTGTTCCAGCAGGCCTTCGCCGGCCCCAAGGTGAAGGCCCCGCACCAGGTCCCTGGGTTGCTGGCGGACGTGCGCCGCCGCAAGAAGCTCCTGAGGCAGGAAGGCATGAGGGAGCCGGCGATCGTGATCAACCCCGGCTCGGCGGGCACCGGGCTCTAGGGTTCGGCCTCGAGGCGCGCGGAACGCACGCCGTCCACGGCGAGCGCGTCCTGCAGGGCAGGCTCGGCCGGACCTTCGAAGCTCGCCCGGACCCGGAAGCCGTCCGGCAGGGCCTCTGCGTGGAAGGTTCGGATCTGCCGCCCGTTCCGCCGCCAGGCTTCAAGCAGCCGGCCGACCGCCTCGGCGTCGCAGGCCGCAGCCTCCACGACCGGCAGGTTCGACTCGGGGAGGATGCGGCGTTCGAGCCGGTTCACCCACGCGAGCACGATGAGCGCCAGGGCCGTCGCGGCGACCGCGACGGGGGCCATCGTTCCGCCCGCGGCCACCGCCATCCCGATGCCCGTCGTGGCCCACAGGCTGGCTGCGGTGGTGAGCCCGCGGATCTCCCTCCCCA
>DPBN01000091.1 GCA_003516955.1 Armatimonadota bacterium
CGGCGTCTTTGACGGCGGTTCGGATGTGGTCGTCTCGGAACCGGGGGCTGAGCGAGTCGCAGTTGCGGAGGAACACGCCCAGCTCCCTGCACCGGCGGACGACCTCGGCCGCGCCGGGGCGGCCCACCCGGAACAGCAGGAAGTTCGTGACAGACGGATAGACGGCCTCGACGCCGGGCAGCGCGGCGAGCTCCAGCTCCAGTTGCCGCCGGCTCTCCTCGGTGCTCTGACGAACTGCGGCGTAGTACTCGGGGTCGCGGAGCGCCTCGACGGCTGCGACCTGGGCGACCAGCCCGACGGACCACGGCGGACTCATCGGCTCGAGCGACGCGATCCACTCAGGGTTGGCCACCAGGTATCCAACCCTTAGGCCGCTGAGGGCGTAGAACTTCGACATCGACTTGGCGACGACCACGCGGCGGTCCCGCGCGGCGATCGCCTCGCAGCACCAGCCCTCGGGGGCGAAGTCCACGTACGTCTCATCGATCCAGACCCTGCAGTCAGGAGGCAGGAGGCGCAGCAGGCGCTCCATCCCCGGGCCATCCAGGCCGTTGCCCGTCGGGCTGTTGGGATTGACCATCACCAGAAGGCTGGCCTCGCGGCAGTCGGCGGCAAGGCGCTCCGGGTCGGGCCGGAAGCCGTCGGCGGCGGAGAGCTGGTGCCGCACGACGCGGCAACCGATCACGCGCTCCAAAATGTGGGAGTACTCCCCATACATCGGGTCCAGCAGAACGGCCAGGCTGTCCCGGCGCGCCAGCGAGGGAAACGCCAGGTACATGAGGCTGGAGGTGCCGGAGCCGAGCAGAATCGCCTCCTCGGGGATGCCGCGCGTTCGGGCGATCACCCTCCGAAGCCCCTCGCCGTGCGTCGGGGGGCTGGTCCGCATCAGCCACGGCAACCAGCGGCGGACCTTCTCGACCGCCCGCGGGCTGGGGTCGTACCAGGCGTCCAGAACGTCGGCGGAGACGACGGAGCCGCTCCGGCTGAGGTCCTCGAACTCCTCGCCGATCGCCTTGAAGAAGTCGCCGCCGTGCACCGCGTGCTTCGCAGAGTCCATATCTGTAGTTTCGCACCAAGCGGGGCGTTGTCGGCGCCATGGCGTACAATGACCGCCCATGATGGTTTGGAGTTTGGCGACGATGGCGCTTGGATCGACGCTCGTCGGGCAGGCGGAGCCGATCGTGCTCGACCGTGGCCTGGCGATCCCTCGGGTGACGGTGGCCGGTCGGAACGCCGCCCCCACGGACCTGATCGCGGATCTGCTGGTTCGGAACCGGCTCGGCACGCCGCGGGCGGGGGAGAAGCTGGCCTCAGATCGAGGCGAAGCGGAGTGGCGGGAGGTTGCCGCCGGGGAGCAGGGGTTCGACCAGCGTGCGTTCCAGAGCGGCTATCTGCTCTGCACGGTGGATCTTCCATCCGAAGGCACGTACCTTCTGCGGGCTTCCGGGCACGGGATGGTCTATGTGAACGGCGAGCCGCGAGGCGGGGACGTGTACGGCTACGGCTACCTCAACCTGCCGGTGGCCCTGCGCGAGGGGCGCAACACGTTCCTGTTCTCGGCGGGCCGGGGTCAGCTCGCGGCCAAGCTGGTTCCCGCGCCGGCCGGCCTGTGGCTGGACGTCTCCGACCCCACGGTGCCCGACCTGCTCACCAGCGAGGCCGGTAGCAGCGTCTGGGCGGCCGTCGTGGTGCAGAACACGGGCGCCAGCGCCGTGCGGGACGCCGTCTTGGAATGCGCGCTGGGTGGACGGACCCTGCGGACGAGGCTTCCAGCGATCCCCCCGATCGCCGCGCGCAAGGTGCCGTTCCGGGTTCCCGTGCCGAAGGATGCGAAGCCCGGTGCGGTCCAGGCGCGGCTCACCTTGCGTTGGGACGGCAGGAAGTCCGAGGCTCAGAGCTTGCCGCTGCAGGTCGTCCTGCCCAAGCAGGTCCATCGGCGGGCATTTTTCAGCAGCATCGACGGGAGCCTGCAGTACTATGCCGTCACCCCTTCGCAGAAGCCGGGGCCGGACAACGCGCTGGTGCTGTCGGTGCACGGCGCGAGCGTCGAGGCCATCAGTCAGGCGCGCGCGTATCGCCCGAAGGACTGGCTGACCCTGGTCGCCGCGACGAACCGCCGGCCGTACGGGTTCGACTGGGAGGACTGGGGGCGCATGGACGCCCTGGAGGTGCTGGGGATCGCTAAGCGGGCCTACCCGCACGACCCGAGTCGGGTGATCCTCACGGGCCACAGCATGGGCGGCCATGGCACGTGGCACATCGGACTGACGCACCCGGACCTGTTCGCGGCGATCGGCCCTGCGGCGGGCTGGATCAGTTTCCGAACCTATGCGGGCCTGGTGGACCCGGGCAAGCCGGAGGACCCCGTCGCGTCGCTCCTGCAACGCGCAGGGACGCCCAGCGACACGCTTGGACTGGTGCGCAACGCGCTGCACTACGGCGTGTACATCCTGCACGGCGACGCCGACGAGACGGTCCCGGTGACGGAGGCGCGCCGCATGCGCGAGGTTCTCTCTGCGTTCCACCCCGACCTTCAGTATTGCGAGAAGCCGGGCGGCTCGCACTGGTGGGGCGACGACTCCGTGGATTGGCCGGAGATGTTCGCGTTCTTCCAGAACAAGCGCATTCCGGATCCCGCCAAGGTGAGCCGGGTTGAGTTCGTGACGGCGAACCCCGCCGTGAGTTCCCGCAGCAACTGGGTGGAGGTGCTCCAGCAGGAGCGCTGCCTGGAATTCTCCTCCGTGGTGTTCGAGCGGGTCGGCGATCGGATCGAGGGCACCACGTCGAACGTCGCCGCGTTGGCGTTCGACGTTGGCCGAATGGATGAGCGGCCGTCGTCGCTCGCGATCGACGGCCAGACCCTGCGGTTGGCGGCAAAGGGCGCGCGGGCCTTTCTGCTGAAGACCGGGGGCGTTTGGCGGGTGACGGGCCAGCCGGCACGCTGGGAGAAGGGGCCGCACCGCGGAGGACCGCTGAAGCTGGCCTTCCAGAGGCACATGGCGTTCGTGTTCGGCACGTCGGGCACGCGGGACGAGAACGCCTGGTCGTTCGCCAAGGCGCGGTACGACGCGGAGCAGTGGCAATACCGTGGCAATGGAGCCGTGGACCTGATTCCGGACACCGAGGCGACGGCCGAGCGGCTGAAGGGCCGGAACGTGATCCTTTACGGCAACGAGCGGACGAACGTCGCGATACGGCGCTTCGTGGACCCGAAGTGTCCGATCCGCGTGGACCGGGGAGCCCTTGCCGTGGGAGACCGAGCCTGGAGGGGTGGCGGTTACTCGGCGCTGTTCGCGTATCCCAAGGCGGGCGAGGACGAAGGGATGGCGGTGGTGGTGGGCGGCACCGACGTCGTCGGCATGCGCCAGACGGACCGCTTGCCGTACTTGGCTCCGGGCATCGCCTACCCGGATTGGACGGTGTTCGGCCCCGGCTATTGGCGCGAGGGCGTTTCGGCGATTCCCGCCACTGGGTTCTTCGGCAACGACTGGCGGCTGGATCCGAGCCAGTCGGCTTGGCGCTGAGCCCTCCGTTGCGGGAGGCCCCGGCGCGAGCCGGGGCCCTCTAAGCCAACGGAGCGGAGGGGCGGCCTTGCGGCC
>DPBN01000206.1 GCA_003516955.1 Armatimonadota bacterium
CAGGGTGGCGACCTTCTGAGTCTTGGGGTTCGACGCGCCCTTCTCGATGCCCGCGGCCCTCTTGATCAGCTCGGTGGTCAGCGGCTGCTTGACGACGAAGCTGTAGGACCGGTCGGAGTAGACGGTGATCTCGACGGGCAGCACGAAGCCCATCTGCGGGGCCGTCATCTCGTTGAACTTCTTGAGGAACTCCATCATGTTGACGCCCGCCTGGCCCAAGGCAGGACCGACGGGGGGCGCGGGGGTTCCTTTCCCGGCTGGGATGTTGAGCTTGATCACGCTCGTGACTTGCTTGGCCATAGTTCGAATTCCTTCCGACGCGGGACGGCCCGTGCAGGAGAGAGGGAAGCGTCATCCCCACTGGCGCCCGGAAGCACCATCATACCCCATGCGCGCGCTCCAGACGCCCCCGCGCCGGAACCACCTCCTGCCCGGAGGGAAGGATCACCGGCACGTCGGCGGAGGATCGGTTCTCCAGGACCACCCGGCCCGGTTCGGCGCGGAGCGCCATCGGGTGCCCGTGCCACTCGAACCGTGCCTCGACGGCCCGCCACTTCTCGGGCAACAGGGGCCAGCCGTCGAGCCGCGGCCCGTCCGGCGTCAGGCGAAGCCGAAGGAACCCGTGGACGATCGCCAGCCACGCGCCACCGAGCGAGGCGGTGTGCACGCCGTGGTTCCAGTGCGGGCCGTACGCGCCGAGGTCGATGTGCGACGTGTAGAGGTAGTACCGGTAGGCCCAGTCAGTCCGTCCGACGTCCGTGGCCACGAGGGCGTACGCCATCGGGCTGAGCGAGGAGTCGTGGGCGGTGCGAGGCTCGTAGAACTCCCAGTTCGCGCGTTTGACCTCGTCCGAGTAGCGATCGCGCAGCAGGTACAGGAGCATCACTACGTCGGCTTGCTTGATGTTGCGGGTTTCTTGGAACGGGCCGAGCGGACCGCCTTTGTGCAGGTCGGGGTGGGCCAGCCGCCGGTTGGTCTCGTCGATCGGCTCGTCGCGCAGCCGCAGGTAGCCGTCGAACTGCTCGATCACTCCGGTCCGGGGGTCCGGCTCCGGAACGAAGAGCTTGGCCTCGACGTCGCGCCAGCGGGCCAGCTCGTCGTCCGAGGTCTCCAGCAGTCCGCGCTCCGCCAGGCCGATCGCCGTGCGCAGCGTCTCGCGGGCCATGGCGTTGGTGAAGGCGTTGTTGTCGACGTTCTCGTGGTACTCGTCCGGGCCGAGGACCCGATGGATCTCGTACCGGCCTCGGGCGGGCACCCAGACGGCCCGGGAGGCGAAGAACCGGGCGGCCTCGCGGACCACGTCCGCCCCGCCCTCCGACCAGAACACGTCGTCGCCCGTCGCCTCGGCGTACTGGCGGAAGGCGTACACCACGTCGGCCGTGATGTGGATTTGCTCGTCCATGAAGTAGCTGCGGATCTTCTCGCCGGTGAGCGGGTTGGTGAACACGTAGCGGTCGCACTGGTCGTCGCCGGTCTCCTGGCTCTGCCAGGCGTAGTAGGCCCCCTCGAAGCCGAGCGAGGCGGCCTTGCGGCGTGCGCCGTCCAGGGTGGCGATGCGGTACCCGACGCAGTTGCGCGCGGCCTCGGGCTGGGTGTAGGCGTAGAAGGGGAACACGAAGATCTCGCAGTCCCAGAACACGGAGCCGTAGTAATCCTGGCCCTGCAGGCCCCGCGCGGGGACGCTGATGCGGGCGTCGCGGTAGGGCGCGGCGGCCAGCAGATGGAACTGGCTGAAGCGGATGCCGAGCAGCGCGTCGTCGTCCCCCTCGATGTCCACGCGGGACCGATCCCACAGGCGGGCCCACGCGCGTCGGTGGCGCGCCAGGCTGCGCTCCCAGCCGTCCTGCAGCGCTCGGCGCAGCGTCCTCTGGCACGCTTGGCTCAGGCTTCCGCGCACGAAGCGGTCGGCGTGCACCGCGACGGGCTTGAGCAGCGACGCGCTCTCTCCGGCTAGGAGCTCGAAGGTGTAGCGCTCCAGATACCGCGTGCGGTCCTCAACGATTTCGATCCTTCCGGGGCGCGGGGCGGCCAGGAACTGGACCGTCATCTCGGCCAGGTCGTGGCCGGGGTCGGTGGTTCGGGCGACGCAGAAGATGGCCTCGCCGACCTTGGAGAACCGGACGCCGGCGAGGTGGTCGGCCCATCGGTTGGTGACGTTCGCGTCGATGCCGCTCTCGACGACCACCTTGCAGGCGCGGTCCACCTTGAGGCTCACGTTGAGGAAGGCGAGGTTCGCGTCGTGCATCGCCACGAACCGCTCGAAGACGAGCTCCGCGCGGACGCCGGACTGGGTGCGCCAGACGACCTCCCTCCGCAGCAGGCCGCACGAGAGGTCCAAAGCCCGGCGGTAGGCCTCCAGTCGGCTGGAGCGGGCGTCGAAGCGCTCGCCGTCGATCTCGATCCAAACGCAGGCGAAGTCGGGCAGGTTGGGAAACTCGCGTTCGGTGAGCAGGCCGCGCGGGGTGTCGTAGATGCCGTTGAAGTAGCAGCCTTTGGCGCCCTGCTCGCTGGCGGGCACCTCCTCGGGAGCGCCGCGGAGGCCGAACGTTCCGTTGGCCAGGGCGAACACCGTGGAGCGGGCGATCTCCTCCTCTGGCTCGGGGGCGTCCTCGACCAGCACCCAGCCCGGTTCGAATCGAAGTTCGGGCATGACGCCTCCAGTTTGGTGCGAATTCAGAGCGTCGGCAAGCCGTTCGGGCCGAGGCGGACGTCGTCCAGCGAGGTCACCACCAGGTCGGCGCGGGCATCCCGCAGCAGGTCGGCGTCGTCCAGCCGGGCGATCCCCACGCAGAGCATCCCGGCCGCCTTCGCGGCCTCGGCGCCGGACGGGGCGTCCTCGACGACCACGCAGCGCTCGGGCGGCAGGCCGAGTTCGCGCGCGGCGGCGAGGAAGATGGCGGGATCGGGTTTTCCGCGAGGAAAGTCGCGTCCGCAGACGTTGGCGTCGAACAGGCCGAGGAGGGCCTGCGCGGGCG
>DPBN01000026.1 GCA_003516955.1 Armatimonadota bacterium
CCCACGCGCTGATCGGCGTCGGCGAGGCGGCGATCACCGTGGTCGCCGTTGCGGCGCTGCCCTCTCTGGCCAGGCGCCAGGGACGCTCGCTGGCGGGCGTCGCCCTGGCGGCCGCTCTGCTGGCGGTGGTGCTGTTGGCGCCGATCGCGTCGACGCTGCCTGACGGCCTGGAGGCGGTGGCCGGAGCGCTGCGGATCGCCCACCAGGGTGCGCCGACGTTCGTCGCTCCTTTGGCCGACTACGGCGTGCGGGGGATGGCCGTGGGCCCGCTTGCGACGGTTCTCGCCGGGCTGGTGGGGGTGGCCGCGTCCTTCGGAGCAGGCTGGCTGGTCGCCAACGGCCTGACGCGGGGCTCGGCCGCGGCCGGCTCGGCGCCGTCCGCTTAGTTCGAACGGGTTTCTTGCGGTGGAGGTGGCGGAGTGCTGGCGGCGGTGGCTTCTCTTTTCGGAATGGCGTCGTGCTGCTCGGGGTTGGCTGGCCCGGACTACGCAGCCGGCTACCTGATCCTGCCGGTGGCCGGCGGGGTGGACCGGGCCTATGGCGACGGCTTCTCGCTCTACGTGCCCGCGTGGCCGTTGCTCGAGCGGTACCCGGGCCATGAGTTCCAGACGGGATTGCCGGGCACGTGGATGTTCGCCCAGGTTTCCGGCGAGCCGCTGAAGGACGCGTACTCGGACGTCGAGGGAGGCCTGGGGTGGTGGCGCGACACTCGCTTCCCCACCGAGACGCCGAAGTTCATCATGGGCGGCGTCGGCCTGAACTTCTCCGCCATCGCGAACGGCCCGGCGCACGGGGCAGGCACGTGGGAGGAGCCGAGAGGTCTGTACGGAGTGGCCCAGCTGAGCAACCGTCTGGTCTTCCCGATCGACGGTCTGAACGTGGCCCAGGGTGCGTGCGGCCAGCTGTTCGGCTACGGCTATCTGAACCTGCCGCTGGCGGACCCGCAGCCCCGCGGACGCAAGGGCGTGTCCACCGGCGGCAACTGCTGGACGCTGTTCCTGAACACGGCGAACTTCAAGGGACCGGTGGCGTTCTTTCTGCCGGGCTTCTGGTCCGAGTCCGCGGCTTCGGACGCCCGCCTGACCGGGCGGATGCTGGACGCCCAGCCGTCGGACCCGAACCGGGCGGTGCAGATGGAGACGCAGTACGTTCCCTGCAAGGTCGCTGCCGATTCGAAGGGAGGGCTGTTCGCCAAGCTGGCGCCGGTGCGCTTCCCGCTGAACCACGCCGGCGACACGGTGCTGCTGCATCGGGACACCGTGTACCGTGAGGACGCGCTCCGCAAGAGCGTAGAGGCATGGTTCCGCGGAGGCCCCGCAGCCTCCGGCCGGGTGGATCCGCGCGGCGCGTTCGTCCGGCAGATCGGGCAGGGCGGGTACGCCACGTGGGAGATCCGGTGGAGGCCCGGGGGCGGGGAGGAGCGCAAGGCGCCTCTGCACTGGGATTCGTTCGCCGAGCCGCTGCGGATCGACGCGGAGACGTACGGCTACCGCTGGCGCGGCCCCTACGTGACCCGAACCAGGACCAGGCAGGGGGAGCTGGTCACGCTTCCGCAGTACTACCGCCTCGAGCGGACGGAGCGGGGGAGCGAGCGGTGGGTTCCCGTCGCCGAGCGCGAGGTCCCGGCGGAGACCGGGCTGCGGGAGGTGCGCTTCGGCCGGCCCGAGGAGCCGCCGCAGGAGCCCTACACGACGCCGGAGTCCACGGATAGCCCGTGGAAGAAGCCGGGACCGGTCGCAGGGCCGTTCCGCATCCGCCTGGGCGACGGCAGCGTGGTGGTGTACAGCTGGTATCGGTTCGCGGACCAGCCCTCGCTCGTGGCGTCCGGCCTCTCCAAGCAGGAGCGGGAGCGGATGCAGGCCAAAGTCGAGCGCATCCACCGCGCGTGGGGCATCGATCGGGACTACCTGATCCCTCCGGCGTTCGGGACGCTCGCCCGGCTCGACCCGGCGCAGATCGTCCGGCCTCCCAAGGGGCTCGAAGTGGGGTACGTGCCGATCGCGACCTACCAGGGTTTGTCCGGGCGCTAGGGGCGGCGCTCGCAGGCGCCGCAAGCCGCCTGCACGGCCTCGGGTCCTCCTCGGGTGAGGGCCTGGACGGTTGCTAGGCGGGGAGAGCCGAGCCCCGGTCGCGCGCTACTCGTCCGGCTCGGCGTGGGTGCTCACCTGGGCCACGCAGGGGAAGGCCTCCCGGATGCGCTCCTCGATCCGGCTGGCGGTCCAGTGGACCTCGCCGACCTTCATCTCGGCGGGGAAGACGCACCAGAGCCTCACGAAGACGCCCCAGCCGGTCTCGTGGATGGAGACCTCGGTGCAACGCACGCCTGAGTGCTCGTGGCAGGCCTCTCGGGCGAAGGCCACGATCTTGGGGCGGTCGCCGGGTTGGGCCGTCTTCGCCGGGCCGCGATCGTTCTCGATGTGGACGAAGACCCCGCCGAGCTCGGGAAGGTCCTGGTGGAGGGCGGCCTCCAGGCGGTCCGCCGCCTCGTGCGCCTCCCGGAGCGTGGTCTCGCCATCCACCTCCAGATGCATCTCGACCGACGGTCGGCCCTGCTCCTCGAACACCGCCACGTTGTGCACCTGCAGCCCCATGGCCCAGGCCGTTGCGGCGACCCGCTCGCGCAGGTCCTCGTCGCCCGTCCGCGTCGGCTCGAGGCGAACCACCACGTCGGAGCGCGGAAGGACGTTCCGCACCGCGTCCTCGATCTCGCGGGAGATTCCGTAGCCGGCCTCGAGGGGCAGGTTTCGTCCGACGCGCACGGAGGTCTCGACGAACATCGTTTGGCCGGACTCGCGCGCCCGCACCCACGAGACGTCCTCCACGCCGGCCACGCCGGCGATCGCGTCGCGCAGGGAGCCCAGGGACTCGAGCGGGGAACGGTCGAGCAGCACGTCCACGGCCCGCTTGCCCATGCGAGCGCTCACGAACACGACGATCCCCGCCACGACGAGGGCCGCCAGCGCGTCGGCCTTGGCGAACAGCTCGTGGTTGCCCGTCCAGTCTCCGACCTTGACGAGGGTCAGGCCGACCAGCACGACGCACGAGCTCCAGACGTCCGTGCTGAAGTGCAGCGCGTCGGCCTCCAGGGCCTGGCTCCGGTGCTTCTTGGCCACCCTCAGGAGCGCTCTGGAGCGGGAGACGTCCACGACGATGGACAGCAGGACCACGCCGAACGCCCAGGGCGAGGCCTCTACCGGGACGTGGCGGAACAACAGGCGCTGGGTGGCCTCCCAGGCGATCCACCCGCAGGTGACCAGCAGGA